>WRAL01000018.1 GCA_009780285.1 Treponema sp. | reverse complement strand
GTGCCGAGATTGAGGTTTCCGGAGTTTAAGAGCAACAGGGAGTGGGAGAAAAAAACGATTGCACAAATTGGAGACATAGTTACTGGTAACACGCCGAAAACAACGGATGCTGAAAACTACGGTGGAGAAAGACTGTTTATCACGCCTGGTGATATTACTAGCACGAAGGTAGTCGTTAATACTAAAACAACTCTTTCTGAAGAAGGCTACTCAAAGACACGGAAAATACCTGCGTACAGTATTTTGTTTGTTTGTATTGGCTCAACTATTGGTAAAATTGCTCAGAATAAATTTGATTGTGCTACAAACCAACAAATAAATGCAGTTATCCCTTTCGGCGGGTTTGCTAGTGAATTCATCTATTATGCGTTAGATTTAAACTCCAACAAGATAGCACAGCTTGCGGGAAAACAGGCCGTTCCGATTATTAACAAAACTTTATTTTCTTCTGTTGCTCTATATATCCCAGTGAAGGAAGAACAGCAAAAAATCGCCGATTGCCTATCACCCCTTGACGACCTTATCGCCGCTGAAAACAAGAAACTCGAAGTTCTCAGGACACACAAAAAGGGCTTGATGCAGAAGCTGTTTCCCGCCGAGGGTGAAACTGTGCCGGAAGCGCGTTTTGAGGGCTATGACGGCACTTGGGAACGGCGGAAATTAGGAGATGTTGTGAGAATATATTCGGGATGGTCGCCGTCCGAATTTGACATAGGCGAGGACGAGCTGTTCATCAAAGTTGATGATTTGAATCATTCCGAAAGAGTACAAAAAAACTCACAGTTGAAAGTGAAATCGCACAAAAAATACACATTAATCAAATCGGGAAGCACGGTTTTTGCAAAGCGCGGTGCGGCAATCATGACAAATAAAGTTAGGATGCTCGGTAAAGATGCTTATATGGACACCAATATGATGGCATTAGAGCCAAAAGGAATTGAGGCAGAGTTTCTGTTTGCTTTGGTAAGTCGAGTTGGGCTTTTCAAAATTGCTGACACATCTACAATACCACAAATCAATAATAAACACATTGAACCTTATGTCGTTGTTGTTCCAACGCAATCAAAGGAGCAAGTTGTTATAAGTGGACTACTCAGAAATATTGACGAATTAATAACCGCCCAAACAGAAAAAATCAAAGCCTTGAAACAGCACAAAAAAGGCTTAATGCAAAGATTATTCCCCTCTGCGCAGGAGATGACGGAATGAACGATAACCGGCAAAAACAATTGGGCGCAACCTTGTGGAACATAGCCGACAAACTGCGCGGAGCCATGAACCCAGACGATTTTCGGGATTATATGCTCTCCTTCCTTTTTTTGCGTTATCTTTCCGACAATTACGAAGAAGCCGCAAAGAAGGAACTTGGCCGTGATTACTTGCAATGCGAGGAATTTATCGAAAAAATGAAATCGACAGACGAGGGGAAAAACCGCAATGCTTCGGTTGGAAAAATTACCTTCGGTGGGTTGAGCGTTGCGCAATTGGAAAAAAACTTTAAAAATATGCTCGCCAAAGAAAGCAAAGATAACACCGAAACGGAATTACTAACGCCCTTGTCCATTTGGTATGCGAAAAACATGAATGATGTTGCAGCCTTTGAAAAACAGATGCTCCGTAAATTTCATTATGTGCTTAAGCCGCATTATCTTTGGAGCAACATAAGTGAGTTGGCCCGCAAGCAGAGTAATTTTCTCTTGAAGACATTACAGTCGGGATTTAAGTTTATCGAAAATGAATCCTTCAAAAGCGAGTTTCGCGGATTATTCTCCGAGGTTAATCTCGATTCCGATAAGCTCGGCAAAATCTACGACAGCCGTAATACAATGCTGTGTTCCATAATAAATGAAATATCCAAGGGCCTTTCAGGATTTTGCAACGAAAATGACCTTTTGGGAAACGCCTATGAGTATCTGATAGGCCAGTTTGCGGCGGGTTCAGGAAAGAAAGCCGGCGAGTTCTATACCCCGCAGCAAATATCCAATATCCTTTCTCGCATTGTTATTCTTGACAGCCACGATCCCGACAAGGGGAAAAAGAAATCCATCAGTAACCTGTTTGACTTTGCCTGCGGTTCAGGCTCTCTTTTGATCAACGTAAAAAACCATCTTGAACCAAACAGCATCGGGCAAATATATGGCCAGGAAAAGAACATTACAACCTACAACCTTGCCCGTATGAATATGCTCTTGCATGGATTCAAGAGTACCGAGTTCCAAATTTTCCACGGCGATTCGCTGTCGAACGATTGGGATATTTTGAGCGAAATGAATCCTGCGAAAAAGTTAAAATGCGATGCAATTGTCGCAAATCCTCCATTTAGTTACCGCTGGGAACCGACCGAAGCTATGTCCGAAGATTTTCGCTTTAAGGGCTATGGATTGGCCCCAAAATCGGCGGCGGATTTCACATTTCTTTTGCATGGCTTTCATTTTTTAAGCGATGACGGCACAATGGCTATAATTTTACCCCACGGTGTTTTGTTCCGTGGCGGCAAGGAAGAAGAAATCAGAACCAAGCTACTCAAAGAAAACAACATCGACACCGTTATCGGACTGCCTGCCAATTTGTTTTTCTCTACCGGCATTCCGGTTTGTATTCTCGTGCTTAAAAAATGCAAAAGAGCTGAAGACGTGCTGTTCATTAACGCGAGCGAACATTTTGAAAAGGGCAAGCGTCAGAACGTGCTCTTGCCAAAGCATATAGAGAGAATAGTGCAAACATATCAGTACCGCCAGGAAAGCGACAAAAAATATTCCCGTCGTGTTTCGATGGAAGAAATCGAGAAGAACGGTTATAATCTAAATATATCACGATATGTAAGCACTTCTGCGGAAGAAGAAATTATTGATCTTGCGGAGGTGAATTTAAACTTAGCTAAAATTGAGCGCGACATCAAAGAGGCAAGGAAAAGGCACAACCGGTTTTTGAAAGAGCTTGGATTGCCGGAGTTGCCATAAGGCCGAGGTAAAAGCCCGCCGGCGAATAGGGCGGGGCTTGCATTTCGGCGCGTCCTCACGACGCTTTCACCCTGTTGCCGGCTCCCTAATCTCGTCGAATTCGGGCTTTAGTCCACGGATACCAATCTTTCCATTTAATTTGAATCGTAGCATCTGACACCGATGTCCGGTATTAGCCACCGGGACTTCGTGTCCGGCATTCGTCGTCCAATACCTTGCCCTTGCCCCCGTATCAGGTATGCCGTATACTGTAGGCATGGAAGTCGCAAGAATAACCGTTGGCGGGCAGATTACTATTCCGGCCGGCATACGCGAAAAACTCGGCGTGGGCGAAGGCGATAAGGTTGTCTTCATTGAGGAGCAGGATCGCATCGTGGTGGCTAATGCCACCAAAACCGCCTTCGCCAACCTGCGCTCCGGCTTCGCAGGCGAGGCGGACCGGCTGGGCATTAAGAACGAACAGGACGTGGTTGCGTTGGTTGACGAAGTAAGGGAGCAGATGTGGAAGGAACGCCTTGCGGGTAATGCTTGATACCAACGTGCTTGTCTCTGCGGCTATCCTGTCCTCTCCGGGCATTTCCCGTCTAGTGGATGAAATCGCCTGCCTCCATACCGTCGTGCTGTCAACCTACATACTGGACGAGCTGAAAAGAGTTGTCAGGCGGAAGTTCCCGGAGAAGTACGGCCTGCTCGAGAATTTTCTGCGGGAACTGCCTTTCGAGCTTGCCTACACCCCGGAAAAAATCGATGCGTCAAAATACCCGAGCATTCGTGACGACAAGGATCTGCCGGTACTTGCCTCGGCAATCGACGAGGACGTGGATGTGCTGCTCTCCGGCGACGGAGATTTTTCCCCGCTTGAAATGAGACGTCCTGAAATCCTCACTCCCGGGGCGTTTCTGAAACTGTACGGGCGATAGCCGGCGGCCAGCTAGACGGCGCCAACGCTCCTGCTATGGGGAGCGTTGGCCTTAGTTTCCGGATCAGCGCCCTTCTTTCCGTATAATCCCCACCAGCGCATCCACGGTCATGCCAAGATGGCCGGCGACTTCTTCCGCCGTGCCTGATTCCCCGAAACTGTCCACCGAAAGAATGTCCTCCGTTTTTGCCCAGCGTTCCCAGCCGCTGCGCGCGCCGGCCTCGCAAACCACGGTTCGCGCGCCGGGCGCGACTATAGCGTCGCGGACTTCCGCGCTTTGGGATTCGAAGAGTTCACGGCTGGGCATCGAGACCACGGCTATTTTTTCCCCGCCGATTTTTTCCACGGCGGCAAGCGCAAGATCGACCTCGGTGCCGGTTGCGATGACCGTCAGTTCCGGCTTTCCCTCGCTGCGCTTTACGAGATATGCGCCGCGCCGGATCGAGCGCTTCCAATCCTTGTCTGCCTTGTCGAAAACGGCGATGTTCTGTCGCGCAAGCGCAATCACTGTCGGCATTTTCGTTTCCTCCATCGCCATCGCCCAGGCTTCGGCGCATTCCTCGGCATCGGCCGGGCGTAAAACGCGCAGATTGGGCATGGCCCTAAAGCCCGCGAACTGTTCTACCGGCTGGTGCGTCGGGCCGTCGGGGCCAACAAAAATCGAATCGTGGGTGAGCGCGTAAATTACTGGCTGTTTCATTAGCGCCGAAAGGCGCATCGCCGGACGCATGTAATCGGAAAAAACCATGAAGGTGGAGCAATAGGCGCGAAGCCCGCCGTGAAGGGAAATGCCGTTGCAGATCGCCGCCATCGCGAATTCCCGTATGCCAAAGTGAATGTAGCGACCACCGCGATTTTCGCGGGTCCAAACGCCGGCGTTCGGCGGAAGGCCAGCGGAGTTGGGGCCTTTTAGGTCGGCCGAGCCGCCGACAAGGTTTGCGTTGGCATCGGCCAAGGCGCAGAGGGCTTTGTTTCCAGCGGCGCGAATCGCGATTTCCTCGCCGCGCTTAAACACAGGCGCTGTCGAGGTATCCGCCTGGCCTGAATGAAAGGCATCCCATTCCCTGCGCTTTTCGGGGTTTGCCTTCGACCAGGCATCAAAGACCAACTGCCATTGCGCGCTGGCCTTTTTCCATTCGCCGCGCTTTGCCGCGAAATAATCCAGCGCCTCAGGCGCTACGTAGAAATCGCCGGGAATGCCAAGGTTTGCGCGCGCAGTCGCGATTTCCTCGGGGCCAAGCGGCCCGCTGTGCGCGTCCGGCGTGTCCTGTTTCTTTGGCGATCCTTTGCCAATAATAGAGGTAAGAATGATAAGGCTGGGCTTGTTCGCCTCGGCCTTTGCCTGAGCGGTAAGCGCGGCTATTTCATTAAAGTCGTACATAGAGCCTTGAAGCACTTGCCAGCCGTAGGCGCGATAACGGGCGGCCACGTCCTCGGTAAACACAAGGTCTGTGCTTCCGTCAATCGTCATCCTGTTGGAATCGTAATACGCGATTAATTTTCCAAGGCCGTAATGCCCGGCGAAGGAACTTGCCTCGCCGGAAACGCCTTCCATGAGGCAGCCGTCGCCCACAAGCGCATAAGTACAGTGGTCAACGATTGTATGCGCCGCATCATTAAAACGCGCGGCGAGCATTGTTTCGGCAACGGCAAACCCGACGGCCATGGAAATGCCCTGTCCAAGAGGCCCGCTGCCGGCCTCGATGCCGGCGGCCATTCCGTATTCCGGGTGCCCCGAGGCGCGGGAGCCAAGCCGACGGAAGTTGCGTATATCTTCCAGCGACATTTCCGGATAGCCGCAAAGGTGCAAAAGCGAATACAGCAACATCGATCCATGCCCGGCGGATAAAATAAAGCGA
Source organism: Treponema sp. (assembly GCA_009780285.1). Taxonomy (GTDB): domain Bacteria; phylum Spirochaetota; class Spirochaetia; order Treponematales; family Breznakiellaceae; genus WQXQ01. The sequence continues at coordinate 5,227 of WRAL01000018.1, read as the reverse complement.
TCTCGGTCCGGCCATTGGGGGCGCGAGGGATCGTGGCGGAGAAGTTCCCCATAAAGCATCGCGCCAAGTTCCGCTGTTCCAAGCGGAAGGCCGGGATGGCCCGATCCTGCGCGCTCTACCGCATCAATGCTTAGCGCCCTTATGCTGAGGGCGACTTTTTCCAGCGCCTTTGTATCCATAGAAACCATCGAAAAACTCCCTGCGTAATAAATTGGTAGGATTGATAAAACAAGCCCGCCCGAAAAGATAATTTCGGGCGGGCGTCTTCCGGAAAATCCGGAAGCCCCGGATAAATCCAGGCTACTCTTTCTTCGCCTTCTTTTTCGGAGCGACAAGATTAAAGATTATCAAGCCGCCCGCAAGGCCGAACACCACGGCAAAAACCAGCCAGGGCGCAACTTGTCCTGCGCTGCCCAGAATAAATCCGGTGGCAATAAAGTCAAGGTCCGAGAAGGTCGTGTTGGCAAAGCCCAGGTTTCCAAGCAGCGGCATGAGTATAAGCGGCGCGAAGGTCAGCAAAAGGCCGTTGACGAAGGCGCCCAAAACGGCGCCGCGAATTCCACCCCTTGCATTTCCGAACACGCCGGCGGTGGCGCCGCAGAAAAAGTGCGGCACGACTCCCGGCAGTATTATTATGCCGCCGGCGGCGATAAGACCGGCCATGCCGATTATGCCGCCGATAAAACTTGAAAAGAACCCTATCAAAACGGCGTTTGGCGCGTAGGGGAACACCACAGGGCAATCAAGCGCCGGCCTTGCGCCGGGGATAAGCCTTTCGGAAATGCCCTTGAACGCAGGCACAATTTCGGCAAGAATAAGCCTAACGCCTTGAAGGATGACGAATACGCCGGCGGCAAAGGTGATGCCCAAAGTAATGGCGTAAAGGATAAAGTTCGTTCCTCCGCTCAGTTCCGCATGTATAAAAGCCGGGCCTGCAAGTATCGTTAGCACAATGTAGATTATGCACATCGTGATGGAGATAGACACGGAGCTATCGCGCAAGAAGGAAAGGGATTTAGGGAAGTTGATGTCTTCCGTGGATTTAATGTTCTTGCCGCCGACGATACGGCCTATCGTGGCGGATGCCCAATACCCTATCGTGCTGAAATGCCCAAAACCCACTTCGTCCGTGTTTGTGATTTTTTTCATCGTGGACTGAGCCATCGCGGGGAAAAGAATCATCGTAAGGCCAAGCGCCACGGAACCAATGACGATAGCGACAGTGTTGGTAAATCCGATAGTGATAAGAATCACGCCAATAAGACATGCCATGTACAAGGTATGATGCCCCGTCAAGAACACGTATTTCAGCCTGGTAAGCCTGGCCAAAATAAGGTTGGCGAACATGCCGAAAAACATGATAAGCGCGGTAATCTCGCCATATTCCCTAAGGGCCAGCGCAATAATGGCCTCGTTGTTGGGAATAACGCCGGTTGTGTTGAAAGCCTTCTCAAACATGCTTGCCATGGGCTCCAAGGCGCCGACGATAATCCCTGCGCCCGCGCCTATCAGGATAAAGCCCAAAAAGCTCTTTAGGGTGCCTCTGATGACATCCGTAGCCGGCGCTTTTTGCAACATTAGTCCGATAAAGGCAATCAAGGCGATCAGCACGGCAGGAGTGCTTAAGACTTCCTGCAAAAAATACAATACTACCATAAAACTCTCCTCTACTCGATAATCTTATTGTCCTTAAGGACAATGGTTAACTTCTCAGTAAGCTCCTGCTTGCTGAGAATACTATCCAGCGCAATGATGTTGTCGAACCTCCCCATCGCGTTGGCAATATCTTTTCCGCATATAATGTAGTCGGCCATATCCTTGGTAACCCCGCTAAGGTCGGAATGCTCAACCTCAACTCCGCTTACGCCCATTTTTTTCAGCACATCCTTGACGTTCATTTCAAGCATCATGCTGCTTCCCAGCCCAGAACCGCAAACCGCCAAAATCTTCATACTTGCCTCCTTGTTTGTTCGGCAGAACACGCTGCCGTTAAAAATTTATCCCCATCACATTCGCCGCCTGATTTCAGGCACGAAAGTATTTCCTCTTTTGTGTTTGCCGCTTGCAGACGCTCCAGCGCGCCTTCCGCGGTTAAAATGTCGGTCATGTCCCCGATCAGGTCGACATGAACGCCGGCGTCGTTTGCCGCCAGCACGACAAGCAGCGACACTTCCTTGCTGTCGGGAAACTCGATGCTCCGACGCAATTTAAGCAGCGAAACGCCGGTGCGAATAACGCCGCAATCGGCCCTTGCATGAGGCAGGGCGAAACCTGGCGCGATGACGATGTACGGCCCAAGCTGTTCCACGCTTTCTATCATGCTTGCAATGTACCGTTCCTCGATAAAGCCGTTTTCCAAAAGCGGCAAGGCCGCAAGGCGAATCGCTTCCCTCCATGTGGAAGCGCTTTCGGTAATGCGTATATGGTTGGCGATCATCTCAGCTAGCATCACTAGAGTCTCCTTTAGCCTTAAAAAATGTTGATATTTTCAGACAGATGACGGCGCAGCGTTTTTTCGAGATGGCGCTTTACGCTGCCCTCGTCGCCTGTCCTTAAAAGCTCCAAAAAAACGCCGCCGCCAAAAATCTCCGCGCTGATTGCGCTTGCGCCGAGATAACGGCTCGGCGCGCCTTCCGGCACGAGCATTACCACTGCGGATTTAATCCCGCCAAGCCTGCCTTCGCGAAAGGCGCCGCCTTTGGCCCTTACGATCGCAAAGATCGATTCCCGCGCATGTTCGGTTTTCGCGTGCAGAAGGACGATGCCGTATTCCGGTATAACCTGTGTTGAAAGGGCTTCCCGCTTTGCCAAGGCTTCCGTAATTTTTTCCCGCTGCAAATCGTTTTCCCCGATAAAGCCGCCAACCTCGCGCAGGAGTTCGTCAAAGGCGATATGGTCGTCCACATAATACATGCGGAACGCGCCAAGCAGGGAACAGATTTCGGTTGCCAGCGCCCGTATCTTTTCCGCCTGTTCGATAAGGCCGGCTCCCGCGCCGCTTTCAGAAAGGGCGCTTTCCGGGGCAAGCTCGGCGATTTTCGCGAAAATATTGGCAATATCATCTTCGCTCAGCATAGGATGTATGCGCAGGTATCCGTTTTCGGCAAGCGGCAGGTCGATGGTGGAAACGATAAGATCCAGGCCGGCCGCGCCGTTTTGCTCGAACTCGGACTGCGAAAGGCATTTGGCGATTATTCTTTCGCCAAAAACGCTTGAGAGCCTGGAGGACAACAGGGTCGAAAAGCCTATGCCGCTTGAACAGACAATCCCTACCTTTACCTTCCGCGCAAACGCCGCGCCGGATTTCAGGCGCATGCTCGCCCCGCAAAAATGCAGCGCAAGAAGCCCGACCTCGTCGTCGGGAACGGCGCAGTCAAGCGCGCGTTCCAGGGCAAGCGCGGCCTTTTTTGTTTTGGCGTAAACCTCGGGATACAGCGCCAGAACCTCGTTCTGAAATTGATTGAAAATTTCATTGCCGCTTTGCAGTCTGACGATAGCGCTTTTAAGATGAAGCGTAAGGCCGTCCATAAATTCGCCGTCGTTTTTTAAATCGAATGCCGCCGAGGGATCGTAGGCGTGGATCATTTCGCGCGCCGTTTCCCAAAGGTCTAAATGCGCTTCCGATTGGCTTGCGCGCTCGTCGTACTGCAGCCTTGCGCCTTTTATGTAGACAAAAAGCCTGAAAATTTCGGCCGGCGTATAGGCGATGCCGAAACGCCTTTGCAGCGCCTCGGTTATGTCAAGGGCGAAAAGCCAGTCCTCGCTGTCCTGAGCATCGGCGCAAAGGCTGTGGTTTTGCGACACATGCTTTCCCATAAGGATTCGGTGGACGGCAATCGAAAGAAAGGCTATAAGTCCCGTCCTGGAAAAATCGGCCATTTCGTTTAGCTTTTTATTTCCGGTCTGTTTTACCGCTTCGCTTACTTTGTCCACGAGCGCTCGCGGAACCAAGTCATACAAGAGCGAAAGGGATTCGTTCATATTTTCGTGCGCATAGCGCATACAGGCTTTGCGGTAATCTTCCTCGTCGTAGGAAAGAAAAACGCCTATGCCGGGCTTTCTTACCAGCCCTACGCCGCTTTTGGAAAACCACTGTTCCGAGCTGTCCAGATCGTGATTCGTGGTGCTTTCGCTTACCTTTAGCAGCGTCGAAAACCAAAGGATTTTTGCCGGCTCTTTCTGTCTAAGCAGTTCCAGTATCAGGCGACCCCGCCTTTCCTTTATACTTTGCGGGGCCGAAAATTCCAGGCCATCGAGCATCCTTAAAAGCGCGTCCTTGTCGCTCCGGGCGCCGGACAGGGAAACGCCTTTTTTGGATTTCGTTTCAAGCCTAAGGCCGTAAGTTGCCAGCATCGCGCCCAAACCCTCCAGCTCCCTAAACACCGTGCGCTTGCTTATTTGCAGACGCGTCGCCAAATCCTGCGCCGGCGCCGGCGCGCCTGAGTCCAGGATGAGCAAAAGCAACTGTTTCATTCTTGGCGACAGATCCACAATCCAACCTCGTTTTGAGCCGCATCCCGCCATCTTACAGAACGATGGGCAGTCTTGCAACAAAAAGAAATGGCGCAGTTGGCCATATTCAATGCTGACAATTGTACGGCAGCGCCGGCCGCTTGCGCCGATCCATGCTCCCTGCTATTATTACGGTGCGGAAGAAATTTCGCAAGGATATAAAGGAGACACTATGGAAAAGCGAACATGCGCGCCCTTCCTTTCCTTTACGGGAAAGGCGGAGGAAGCGATGAGGTTTTACGAGTCGGTCTTTCCCGGCGCGAAAATAACGAGGCTGGAGCCTTACGGAAAAAGCTCGCCGCACATGGGGCCGGGCGAGGAAGGCCGGATCATGCACGGCGCGATGGAGATCATGGGCCGGGAGGTTCTGTTCCTGGACATGAGCGACAAATACCCGGCGCCGGCCTTTAGCTGGGCCTCGTCGATCATGGTCGGCTGCGCGGAGGAGGCCGAGTTCGACGCGATTTTCGCCGCGCTTTCGAAGGAAGGCTCGGTGATGATGGGCCCGGAAGCGGTGGGGCCGATTCGCAAGTGCGCCTGGGTCGTCGACAAGTTCGGCGTTACCTGGCAGCCGGTTTGGGAATAGGCGCTGGACAAAAGTCCGCCGCCGCGATAGAATTACATTGCCCGCGCGAAAACGCGGGCTACGGCGCCGTACCCAAGCGGTAAGGGAGAGGTCTGCAAAACCTTTATGCATCAGTTCGATTCTGATCGG
>WRAL01000017.1 GCA_009780285.1 Treponema sp. | reverse complement strand
TCATGGCGATCATCGGCTCCCTTCCCTCGACCAGCGCCACCATGCTCAGGCTTTGTACCGAGCGCCAAAAGCCGCCGAGAAAAAAATCCTGGAAGCCGCCTATCACCACAAACACAAGCATCGCTATCAGATGAAGGAACTGCCCTATTATCGGGTTTTCCACCTGGGCCAGGGGATCGAAGGCCGCCGACGCGGCAAAGCCCATTTGCAGGGAAAAAAACTGCCCCGCCGTGGTGAAGGCCGCGAAAATAATCGTAAGGAAAAAGCCCAGAATGATGCCGATCACCGCCTCGCCAATCACGAGCAGAGCGAAGCCCAGGCTGAAAGTCTCGTAGCGCAGATCGGTAAGAAGGTGAAGGCCGCCGGGCGCCGGAAGCTGCGCGGCGCCAACCCCGACGACGCCCGCCTCGCCGGCCGTCGTCAGTTCCACGGCAAAGGCCTCCGCCGTCGGAAGCACGGCAAAGGACGCAAGCCCGGCAAGCGCGAATTTCGCGACCAGGGGAATGGCCTCGGACGACAGCACCGGCGCGCTCTGAATCATCGCGAAGGCTCGCACCGCGATGAGCAGGAACACCGGCCCGTAATTGAGGATGCTGTTTATGATGCCTCCGTCCGTCACCCAATTTTTCTCCTACCCCGCCATCCCCGAAATACGCTGGAACAGCTCCCGCGTATAGTCCTGCAAAATGCCCATGCCAAGCCCGGCCAAAAGCCAAAGAATGCCAAGGATCGCGAATATCTTTGGCACGAAGGAAAGGGTCTGCTCCTGAATTGAGGTCGTGGCCTGAAGTATGGCCACGATAAGCCCCACGACAAGAGCCGCGAGCAAAAGCGGGGCGCCTATAATAATCACATGGTACACCGCCTGGCGCATAATGAACGTCGCGTCGCCTAAACTCACCCTTCCCCCCTATATACGGAACGATCGAATCATCTCGCCGGCCAAAAGCGACCAGCCGTCGACAAGAACGAAAAGCAAAAGCTTGAACGGCATGGAGATCATTATTGGCGGGAGCATTATCATGCCCATGGACATAAGCGCGCTGGCCACGACCATGTCGATAACGATAAACGGAATGAACAGCAAAATCCCTATCATGAAGGCCACGGTAAGCTCGCTTAGGATAAACGCAGGGATTAGAACGTAGGTCGGAACATCGGCCAGGGTGTCCGGCCTGTCAAGCCCGCGCATGGCCATAAAAAGCCGAATGTTTTCCGGGCTGCGGCTCATCTGCCGATACATGAAGAGGCGCATAGGCGCCTCGGCCTCGCGGTAGGCCGTCTCCACCGAAATTTCCCCAGCGGATAGGGGTCGCAACGAATTTTCATAAATTGAGCTGAAAGTAGGCCACATTATAAAGACCGTCAAAAAAAGCGCTATGCCCATCAGCACTTGCGTGGGCGGAACCTGCTGCAGCGAAAGCGCGCGCTTTATAAAGTCAAGCACGATGGCTATGCGCAAAAAGCTGGTCATAAGTATGATAATGCTTGGCGCAAGCGCAAGCACTGTTAAGAGCAAAAGCAACTGAAGCGAGAAAGCCACTTCCTCCCCGCCCTCGACGTTGCGCACGGTCAGATCGAGAAAGGGAATCGCCGGCGGCGGCGGGGCCGGAGGCATCTCCATCGTGCCTTCCGCCGGATCGAAGGGGAAGTCCTGCGCCTGCGCGGCAAGCGGAAGGAGCAGAAAAACTATCGCGAAAGCCGTTAGGAGTTTCCGCACGCTACACCCCCTTAAGCCTGTCGCTGCGCTTTCGGATATCCTGCGGCGTCGGGGCGCCCGGATTGGAGGAAATGCCGAACCTTTTCAGCATGGACTTAAAGTCCAGCCTGCGGGCGCCGCCCGGGGCCTCGGCGCTTCGCCTTGAATCTTCCAGGAGAAGCGCGTCGATGATTTGCTTGTCGTTTATTTCGCCTATAAGGTTAAGGCCGTGATCGGCGGAGCCTACAAGCCAGGCCTGCGACCCGAGCGAGACGACGTGGACGCTGCGGTTCGCGCCGGTCTGCGCCGTGGCGAGCACTTTTAGAAAGGGATCCGAGGCCGGGCGGGGCCCCTTGGAAATTTTCTTTAGCAAAAAGACGAGCGCGTAAATCGCCAGCGCGACCGCGCCCAAGGTAAGAAGGACCCTAAAGACGCTGAAGGTCGAGGCAAGGGGCGCCGCGGCTATGCCAAGCCCCCCTCCCCCTTCGCCCAGCGCGATTTCCCTTTCGGCAAGCTCGTGCGCGTCGGGCCCTTGCGGGACCTCAATCTCGGCCAGGCTAAGGGCGTCCGGATCGGAGCCCTCCTGCGCGAACGCGAACGCGCCGGCCAAAAGGCACAGGCACCCAATGAGTATAGCTGCGCGCGGCGCGCGCAATGCGCAAGCAGTCAATTCCCCCCTCCCCCGAAACAACTTTGTGCAGGCGGCGCCCTCCGCAAAGGGGCCGCCGGAAAAGCCCTAACCCATCCCGTGCATCCGCTCGGCCGGAGACACGATCTCCGTGACGCGAACGCCGAAGTTCTCGTCTATGACGACAACCTCGCCCTTGGCAATCAGCTTGTGATTGACAAGGATATCGACCGGCTCGCCGGCCAGTTTGTCAAGCTCGATGATCGTGCCCTCGCCCATCGCAAGAATCTCCTTGATCAGCTTGCGAGTGCGGCCCAGCTCGACGGTCATCTCCATCTCGACGTCCATGATCAGGCCGATGTTGCCCGATTCCTGGATGCCGGAGTGCGGAGCAAAGCTGGGGAACTGCACGGACTGAACGTTGGCCTGGCCAAAAGGCGTTCCCCCGCTTCCAGCCTCCATACCAATCCCCCCCATTCCCATCTGCATGCCACTCATTCCAATGCCTCCGGTACCGCCGTGCGTCAAGCCCGGAGCGGTCGCGTTTTTGTTTTGCGCAGGATTGCCGGACAATGCCGCGGCGATGCCCTGCGCAACGGAAGGCCCAAAGACCTCCCAAATCTTAAAACGATCCCCCCCCCCCAAGTCCAACTGATAGGCGGCCGCGACAAAGGCGCCGGCCGGCAAGGCCACAACCGCTTTCGGGATTGTGCTTACCTCCGGCGGAACTGCCGTGATTGCCTGATTGCCTGTTTTGTTCGCGAGCGCCGTTATCTGGTGCCCGACCAATTGCGACGCCACCTCGCCCACTACCGACATGGCCATCGCGTCAAGCGCGATGTTTTCCTCTCCGTTCATGAGGCTCGCGATCTTCTTCGCCCCGGATTCGGGGATCAGGAAGGCATGCTCGCCGGGAAAGCCGGAGATAAAGTCAATTTTCACTACGGTAACCGTGCCCGGCAGCTCGTCCAGAAAAAGGTCCCGGCCGTTCACCGTTACGCGAGGCCCGGCAAGGCTAACCTTGGCCCCGGTCATTCTGGAAAGGTTTGAGGAATGCGCGCTCGTCGTCGAGGCGAAAAAATCCTCCAACGCCTTCCTGTGCCCTTCCGACATGCTCCCCTGCGCGACCGCCGTCTGAGTTCCGCCGCCTGAAAGCAGCGCGTCAATTTCGGCCTGAGACAGGGCGCCGTCGCTCATCATCATACCAAACCTCCCAATTTTACCGCCGGGCCAAATTTGCAGCCGCCCGTCGGCCCCACCCCCGGCAAATCCCCGCCGCCGGCTTATTGTCCCCGGCCAATCGCCCAAGCGAAACAAAGCGGGCGATCGCGCCGCGGCCTAGGGAAGCGCCCGTCAAGCCACCGTCGGACTTAACCCGCGCTTCCATAAATATCGGCAGCGGCCGAGATTTTCTTTACTTCCCTCGAAATCCTATTTGTTTCGCGGGAATTACCCTACATTACTTCAGAAAACCGGCATTACGTCAAGCCTTTCGAAAGTAATCATGCGCACCCTCGCGTTGCTCAGGTAGCGCGTGTTGAGAATGTCCATGATCTCCCTTCTAAGCCTGGCCTCGTTCTCCGGCCTGAGGTCCTCGGCGAACAGGCTTGCGAAATACCTGCGCGTAAAGTCCCTAAGCTCGTGCTGCCTTCCGAAAAGCTCCGACGACGCGGCCTGGTCCCCCTGATCGAAGCCGAGCTGCATGACCACGGAAACGGTGTGGGGAACGAGATCGCGCGTCTGCGTGTTGATCGTCCCTATGCCGGTAAACCACTGCAAAATCGGCTGGGTGCCGATAAAGGGCGACATCGGATCCGGGGCGCCCTGGGCCCTGCCTTCCGTCCTCGTCACGTTCACGGTTATGACCGAGACCGTCACGATAAAAATAACGGCGGCGATGCCTATCGCGGTAAATTTAAGGATGGTCGGCAGTATGGATACGAGCCTGCTCTTCTTTTTGAAGCTAGAGCCAGCTTCCGGCGACTCGCCGCCTTCCATGTCAAGATCGTCACTGTCGGACATACAAAACCTCCATATAGCCACTTAGATGCGGGCTTCCGCGAAGCCCGCCGGTAAAAAACATCACAAATGCGCGTCGTCGACGATGATTATGTCGACCCGCCTGTTGTAGGCCCGGCCCTGCGGCGTATCGTTCGTCGCGATAGGCCGCGTGTCGGAAAAGCCGGTGGCCTGAAACCTGTCCTCCCTAAGGCCCAGATCGGTCAGGTAGTGAAGCACGTTGACGGAACGCAGGGCGGAAAGCTCCCAGTTCGAGGTCCAGGGCCCGGCCGGATCTATGGGCGAGCTGTCCGCGTGGCCCTCTATCCTAAAGGTCCTGCCGGCGAGCTCCTCGGACGCGAGAAGGCTGCCGAGCCTCAAAAGCGTGTCCCTGGTCTGCTCGATGTTGATCTGGGCGCTCGCCGAATGGAAAAAAGCGTCCGAGGCGAGGGTTATGACCACGCCCCTTTCGTCGTGAGTCACGCGGATCATGTTGGAGCGAATCTCCGGGGAAAAAACGCTGACCGCCCTGCGCAGGGCCTGGCCCATGACCTGCCCCCGCTCCATCGACGGCAGGGACATTATCGTGCTTCCGAGATCGGCGCCCCGGCCGGAGGAAAGGGTAAGGCCGCCGGCCAGGGACCCTATTCCGCCCGTGCGCATGGAGGCGGCGATCGCGTCGATCTGCTCCTGCGTGATCTCGTCCGGGTTAAAGAAGATGACGAAGAACGTCATCATGAGCGTTATCATGTCCGCGTAGGTCGCAAGCCAGCCGTCGGAGTTGACGCTCTTGCCATCCGCTCTCTTTCGTTTTTTTCGAATCGCCGCTACCGCTGCCATGGCCTAGTCCTTATCAAGCTGCTTTTCCATTTCCTTGCGGAGGCCGGGGGACAGGTAGGCCATCAGCTTCATGGTCAAGATGCGCGTGTTGTCCCCCTTCTGTATGGAAAGCACTCCCTCGATTATCATTTCCTTGACCGTCGCCTCCTGAAGGCTCTGGCTTTTCAGCTTGGTGGAAAAGGGCACGGCCATGACGTTCGCCACGAGCGAGCCGTAAAGGGTGGTTATGATGGCCAAGGCCATGTTGGGGCCTATGCTGGCCCTGTCCTCCAGGTTCTGGAGCATGTTTACAAGGCCGACGACCGTTCCCATCATCCCGAAGGCCGGGGCGAGCGCCGCCCAGGTAAGCATCCAGCCCTGCCTTTCGGCGTGCCGCGACTGCATCTGGCTCAGCTCAAGCTCCATAAGCTCGCGGATGATGCCTTCCTCCGTTCCGTCGACCACCAGGCGCAGGCCCTTTTTCATGAACTCGTCGTCAAGATCCTCAAGCTCGTCCTCAAGGGCCAAAAGCCCCTCGCGGCGGGCCTTCTCGGAGAAAGCCGTCATCTTCTGGATTATGTTTCGCTCGTTGAAAGTCGGGATGCTGAAAACCCTCTTCATTATGCTGAAAATGCCAATGGTGTTGGCAAGCGTAAGCGAGACCGCGAGGGCGAAATAGGAACCCAATACAACGATAATAAAGGACGGCAGGTTCAAAAGGAAGATGGGGTTGCCGCCTGCCGCGAAGGAGGCGAACAGCACCATGCCAAACGAGCCTACGATTCCTATTATGGTCGAAATGTCCATGCTTTACTCCTGAATCACGGGCGGACTCGCCGGTCTGTAATACGTCCCAATCCTGCTCAAAACGTCGTCCACCTCTTCCCGAACAATATGCCTGCTGCCGGACTGCATAACCAAGGTCGTGTCGGGATTAACCTCTATGCTCTCGATTTGAAGGGGGTTTATGTAATACCCCGTGCCGTCCAGCCTCGTTACTTTTATCATTCTTCAATCATTATAGTGGCCTAGTCGCAATAAGTAAATAGCGCCGGCCAAAAGAACCGCCTTTTATGGCGGCGCCTTGGCCGGGATGCCTAATCACTCAAAGCCAAGGACTAGCGCTTCAGCGTCAGCACTTCCTGCAAGAGCTGATCCGCGGTCTGTATCGTGCGCGAGTTGGCCTGAAAGCCCCTTTGCGTCACGATCATGTCCGTGAACTGGTCGGCCATGTCGACGTTCGACATTTCCAGCGCGCCGGAGATGAAAAATCCCCTGCCCATCGTTCTCGCCGTGCCGATATTGGCAAGGCCGGAATTGTTCGACTGCCTGAAGGTAGTGTCGCCGGCCTTTTCGAGCCCGCCCTGGTTGGTGAAGCTGGCCATCGCGACCTGCGCCAGCGGCCTGGAGGTTCCGTTGGAGAACACGCCGGTGATCACGCCCATCTGGTCTATCCGGAAATTGTCCAGATAGCCCATCGGACGGCCGTCCTGCTCCACGGCCCTGGTGGAGCTGGCCTCGGCGAACTGGGTGATCGACCGGGTAAAGCCGCCGACCTGGCCCAGGTCCAGCATAAACTGGTGCCTGTAGCCTTCCTCGTCCGCGTTCGCGCCGGGAACGTCGAAGGCCACGTACAGCGCCACCTGGCCGGCCTCGGAAACGTTGCCGTCCCAGTCCATGGCGCTCAGCAGCGTGCCGTTGTTGTTGAAGTTCACGTTGAAGTATGTGGCCGTGTCGTCGCCCTCCGGATCGTCGCCGGCGGCCCATACGCGGGTGTTGGTAAGGACTTCCGCGTCGGGATTCACGACGACGGCCGCGTTCCAGCTGTTGGTCTCGCCCGGCACGCGGGTAAACTGAACCTGCAGGATGTGCCTTTCGCCAAAGCCGTCGAAGACCTCGATCTGGGTGTTCCAGGTCCCTTGAAGAATCTCAAGCGGCGTCGCGCCTTCCGGAATTTCCGGTATGCGCCTGTCGAGGTTGCTGGCGAAGTTGACGAAGGTAGTCGCCTTGGCCGGATCCTTCTCGCCCACCGGAATGATCAGGTTTCCTATGGGGCTGGAAACGTCCAGCAGGTTGAAGCCTTCCACGTCCTGCGCCATCCAGCCCTGGACCTTCATTCCGTTGGCCGGATTCACAAGCGTGCCGTCCGCGTCGACGCCGAAGGCGCCCGCGCGCGTGAAAACCTGCTCGCCGTTATTGTCCAGGATGAAAAAGCCGTTGCCGCTAATGGCAAGGTCGGTTCCAATGCCGGTGCTCTGAAGGCTGCCCTGGGTATGGACGGTGTCTATGGAGGCGACGCTCATTCCAAGGCCCACCTCGCGCGGGTTCGTGCCGCCAAGCTCCGCCGTGGGGCGGGATGCGCCCTGAAGCTGCTGGTACAGAATGTCCTGAAAATTAACCCGATTGCGCTTAAATCCGGTTGTGTTGATATTGGCAATGTTATTGCCAAGCACGTCCATCCTGGTCTGATGGTTCTGAAGACCGGAAACGCCTGAAAACAGTGATCGCATCATAACAATATTTCTCCTTAGTCGTTATTCGTCAAAGACCTTCTGCACCTGGGTCCAGTTATAGTAAGCGCCGTCCACAAAAACCTGCGGCGCGTCCCCTCTCGTTATCGCCCTCACGACCCCCTGCACCGTGCGATCGCCGTCGGCGACCTCGACCGTTCTGCCCAGGGACTGGGAAGCCTCGCTGCCGGAAAGCAGGGCCGTAAGCCGCGAAAAGTCGGCGGCCATGTTGGTCATCTGCTCCAGCGTGGAGAACTGCGCCATCTGCGCGATGAATTCCCTGTCTTCCATGGGATTCATCGGATCCTGATGGGAAAGCTGGGTGATCAGGAGCCTGAGAAAGTCGTCCCTTCCAAGCTCCTGCTGGGGCCTGCGCCCCTCGTTGAGCCTGTTGTTCGTCTCGTTCACAAGCTGGTCCAGCCTAAACTGCTCTTCCGAGTTCAGCGCGAACGCCGCGGTGGCGTCGAAACCTGACAAAGCGTTCATTCGTCAATTCTCTCCTAAAAATTCATTACGCGAGCATGTCCACGGCCCGCTGTCCGTGCCAGTACAGGGCGCGCGCCTGCGCGTCGTCGATCGTTTCCGAGGAATCGTCGTAGCGGGAAGCGGCCAGCCTTAGGGGTATCGCCCTGCCGTCCTCGATTTCCTGCCATCTTTCCTCGGCGTCCTTTTCGGCGAGCGACATCTGCAGATCCGCCCCCGCGAAGCCGGCCGCCCGAAGCTCCTCTTTAAGGGAGTCAAGCTCGCGCTCGAAGGCCCTCAGGGCCTCCTCGCTCTGAACGACTATGCGCCCGGTTATTTTGTTTTCGGCCATTTCAAGGCTTATCTTTACATGGCCCAGACTTTCCGGCCTAAGCGCAAGGCGAATAATCCCCTCGCCGCCGTCGCGCAGGATGATCGTCGCCTGACGCGCGATCTCGACGTTCATGCGCTGGCCAAGATCGCGCGCGAGCATGTTTTCCATGGCCTGCGAGGGCCTTGCCTCCCAGGCGGTGGCGGCGGCGGAATGGCCGTTTTGCGCCGGAGCGCGAAGATCGACGGCCGCTTCCCTGGCGGCCGAGCCTTCAGCCGGCGCGCGAGCCGCCTCCTGCGCCGCGGGGCTTGCTCCCTGGCCTTCCGCGCGCGTCGCGGCGACCCGCGCTTCCCGCGCCGTCGCCGCTGTCCCGCGTCGGGCCAGGCCCTCGCGCGACTGTTCCTGCCCGAACGCGGCGCCCCCGTCACGGGACTGCGCCGTCTGCGCGCCTTCCTTTGCGGGGCCTTGCGCAAAGTCGAGCGAGGCCTTTTGCCCCTCGCCGGAGGAGCGCGTCCCATTGGAGGCGTCGCGAGCGCCGGTGGCCGAAACGATCTCTATCATCGGCCCTTCAGGCGCCTTTGCAAGCTCCGCCTGCGCGCCGGCCGACTGCTGCTCGGCCTGAGCCGGCTCGGGGTGGAGGCGCGCGGCCTGGGCCGCCTCGCCCAGGGGATTTGCCTGGAGGCTCTGCGCCAAGGCAGGCGCGCCGTCTGCAATCGCCGGCTTTTCGGCCGACGCGATGGCCTGGAAAATGCCTTCCGGGGGAATTCCCGCCTGAGCCAAGGCCTCGTCCGACAAGGCAAGCTCCGGATCGACGAGCGCGAGGGCGCCTGAAGGGTTTTCCGGCAGGGAAAAAAACCATTGCTCAGGCGCGGCCTCGGATTCGCGCGCGGGAACGGGAGCCTCGCCGGACGCCTGCCCAAGCTCAAGGGCCAAGGCCAGGCTTAAAAGGCCCTCCTCGGAATCGCCTGAATCCTGCGCCGGGCGCTCGGACTGAGCTTCCGGACGGCCTTCCGGCTGCGCGGCGAGAATGCCGGCAAAAATTCTGGAAAAATCGCTTGGCTGGCCGCTTTCCTCGGCGAGATCAGGACGGGAATCCCTGTCCTTCGCTTCCTGAGGCGCAAGCGCCAATTCGGCAACGGGAGATAAAAGCATCGTTCCCGATCCTCCTGCTTTCCGGGCCGCGCCCGGAGGGTATTGGACCTGTTCGACGACTCGGTCAGATGTCGGACAAGCCTAGGGAACCGCTGATTAATAAGGAAATCAGCGGTCCCCGCGTACCTGCGGTACGATGGCTTCTGCTCGCTGGCGCTGCGCAGAAGCGGTTAAGTAGGACTGATTAAACCCCCATCGGATTTAATCAGTCCTTCGAGCCTCTCGCAAAACTCGGTTAGTTTTGCAAGAGGCTATGCAGTTTCTCGCCCTATGGGCTACGAAACATGCATTTTTTAGCGGTGCGCTTGCAAACCTGAAGTTTTGCAAGCGCCTCCTTCCCTAGCAAAATACTGCGTATTTTGCCGTTTTCAGCGGAATTGGCTCGGAAACTGAAGTTTCCGAGCAACTCTATTGATTAAGGTTTTCCGGAAAAAAGAACGAGCGCCGATCCTTAAGGATCGCCGATCCTTAAGGGTTGCTGACCATCCTGCGCTGAACCTCGGCGGCCCGCGACGGATCCATCATGGAAAGCCAGACGGAAACCAGCGACAGGGAGCCCTCGGCGCGCGCGATCTGCTCGGTCATCCGAAACACGTCGACAATGTACTGGTCGTCCATCTCCGAGATTATGCCCACCGCGGCG
Organism: Treponema sp.; assembly: GCA_009780285.1. Taxonomy (GTDB): domain Bacteria; phylum Spirochaetota; class Spirochaetia; order Treponematales; family Breznakiellaceae; genus WQXQ01. Next base: position 771 of record WRAL01000017.1, on the reverse strand, counting down.
GCGGGCGGCATTCCGGAGAGGTACCGGGCGTTTTGCTCGACGTTCCTGTCCCTATTGTCGGCATCCAAGGCCACGGCTCTGAGGGAATTTTCCCAGTCCTCAAGCGATCTTTGCCGTTCCTCAAGTTCCTGCGCCGCCTGCTCAAGCTGAACCCAGCGGAAATCTATGTCCCTTTCCTGCGTGTCAAGTTCCCGCGCGCGCATGTCAACGGCCTCAAGCCGGATCGCGAAGCGCTCCGCGTCTAGATTGATCAATTCGTCCGGGCCCGCCCTGGGCTGGCTGCGCCCTTCCCTCCCGAAAAGCCCGTACACGGGGGCCAAAACCGTCCTTGCGTCGATGAGATGCAAGTAATCGAACCAAACGATGCCCCCCGCCGCGAGCGCGACGATCAGCACCAAAAGCGCAATCACTTTACCAACCATGATATTTTTCTCCCGCGTCGATCATAGTACAGTTTCGGCATAAAAGCAACGAATAATGAGGGGCCTCGCGGCCTTTTGACCTGCGGACTCTGATCGGTGGCCCCCTCCGGCCAGCGGGCGCGCTGCCACGCTCGGTCATGGCGCTGCGCGAATGCCCTCTCGCGGCAGCGCGCCCGCTGGCCGGAGGGCATACGCGATGGGATCTTTGTCAGGAAAGGCCGCTTTTCTGTAGGAAAAACTTTTTGGCGGGACATTCGTCCCGCCAAAAAGTTTTAGGTTGTCAGGGCTTGGATGCGCGCCTGAGCGTACAGGCTCGGGTGCCGGACATGCGGCCGCAGTGCCTGGCACC
>WRAL01000016.1 GCA_009780285.1 Treponema sp. | reverse complement strand
CGCCCCAAGGGGCGAGGTATTAAACCCTTCGCGTACAATAAAGGGATAGCGCTTGCTTATTTTTTCTATCCGGCTGGAAAATTCATGCAATGTGGGAACTTCTATTTCAAAAGAGACGGGCGTCTCACTTACAAAGGGCGCGTATCCTTTTAGGATTTCCGCGCTGTCGGATAGTTTCGCCAAACGCATTTTGCCTCGCATCTCGCAAAAGGCTTCGATGATGTCATCGGGAAGCGGATCGTCCCACCCGTCGGAAAATTCCGCTTCCCCCTTCATGCAGCCGAAAAACCCCTTGCGCAATTCGGCTGCGTTTTTCCCGCCCACGCCCCGAATCACTCAATCTCGAACGCAAAGGCGGATTTTTCTACGTAGGGCCGCTCCGGGCCGAAAACGCAGGAGGGAAACTCCGGCCGGTTCGGCGAGTCCGGGAAGCGCTGGGTTTCGAGGCAGAAGCCGGAATGCGCGCCGTAAACGGCGCCGGCCTTGCCGCGAACGGCGGCCAGCTTGTTTCCGGTGTAGAACTGCGCGCCGGGCTGAGTGGTGTAGACGATCATCGCGCGGCCGCTGGCCGGATCGCGGAATTCCGCACAGAGGCGCAGATCGCCGGGATCGCCGTCGATGGCGAAGCAATGATCGTAGCCGCCCGGCGCGGCGCCCATGTCCCGGCCTATGGGCTTTCGCGCCCTGAAGTCGAAGGCGCCGTCCTTTACCGGAAGAAGCTGGCCGGTGGGAATAAGGTCGCCGTCCGTCTCGACGTAGGAAGAGGCGTGAATAAGCGCCTCGTGGCCCAGAATGGACGCGCCGCCGTCGCCGGAAAGGTTGAAGTAGGCGTGGTTGGCAAGGTTTATCGGGCAGGGCGCGTCGCATGTGGCCTCGTACACGGCGACGATTTCGTTCGTCTTGGTGATTCCGTAGCTGACGGCGGCGACCAGGTTGCCGGGAAAGCCGCCGTCCCCGTCCGGGCTTTCAAGCTCGAAGCGAACGAAAACGCCGTCGCTTTCCTCGTAGGCCTCGGACTTCCAAAGCCTCGCGCCGAAGCCCCGCGCGCCGCCGTGAAGGCATGAGCGCGGCTCGTTGGCGCCAAGCTCATGCTCGATTCCTTCAATAGTAAAGCGCGCGCCGGAGATTCGGCCGGCGTAGCGCCCTATCGTGGCGCCCATGTAGGCCGCGTCGCCAATGTAGCCGTCGAGGTTGGAATAGCCAAGAAGCACGTCGGATTTTCCGCCCTTGGAGGCCGGAAGGGTAAGGCTGGTCCAGGCCGCGCCGAAGCTCGAAACGCAGAGGCGGATATCCCCCGCTTTCAGGGTGTATAGGTGCGCTTTTTTCCCGTTGGACAAGACCCCAAAAACATCTTTGGATATTTTCATTGCGCCAGTATAACGAGGGGCGGCGGACAGCGGCTAGTGGGTGGCGGCGGGCGGGCGGGATTAGCGAAGTTCCCTAACCGCCCGTTTTATCGCGTCCAAATGTTCCTGAATCAAGGGAAGGCTCCGGCAGATAAGGCCAATGGATTTTTCGTTCCCGTCAATCGCGCCGGCGACAAGGTATTCGACCGAAGTGTTAAGCGAGACCGCGATCCGAATAGCATCGTCCACCCTTGGGTACACGGACTTCGCGATCCAGCCGTGAAAGGTGTTGAAACTGATTCCGGAATTTTTCGCGACCCATTCCTGGGTAGTATTTTGCGATTTTATTTCCCTTTTCACGTTTTCCCAGAAAATCGAGGCATCGTCCTTCATCCTAGGGACATTTTAGATCGAAAAACGTAGGAATTCGTCCAAATGGACGGAAAATCGCTTGACTCATTGTTTGGTATAGACTAGTATAATTGTAAACTTGTCTATCTAGACAATATTTGGAGGATAAACGTATGGACGAGAACAGCCGCAACAAGCAAAGCGCGTTGGACTTTGTTTCGCGGATCCCCGCATTTAAAACCAAACCACGTCGTTGGATGAATTCCTGAGTTCCTTGGGCGCGTACCAGGTGGAGGGGCTTGTTCCCTTTCTCAAAAAAACCAATCTGCTCTTCATCGAGCCGACTCTTTCCGGGTACGCTTGTCAGACAGGAAGCCTTTTCTGCCAGTTGGGTCCCGCGGATATCCCTTTATTCGTCGCGGACATCAAAAACGGAAAATACGACGCCTATTTTTAGGCGACGGATGGAGAAACCAAAATGAAAAGATTGATGCTTGCCGCGTTGCTTTTTGCCATCGGCCTTGGAGCCTTTGCAAACGACCGGGCCGCAATGGAGGCCGATAGGGTCATTCGGAATTTTAACAGCGATGCGGCGCTTTTGGGCCAGCCGGTTCCTTCGCACTATGCGCGTATAGCGACTAACGAGTTCCAAAGCCTGTATGAGAGAATTATAGTCGAGATCGCGACAAATAGTAGGATCAATGCCGTTCTCCATTACGTGAGCTTTTTGACTATTGAAGAGGCTCTCCGTTTTAGAGATCTAATACGCGATTTTGTCGAGCGCAACGGCGGACAGCGGATAGCCGAATATGACTACCTCATGGGAAATTTTTCTGTGTATATAGACTCCCCTATACTGCGAGGGGGAGTGTTTCGGGTTGGTATGCTTTTTGAGAGGTATTAGGGCAAAGTTGGCCGCGCAAGATTTCGCGTTTTCTAGTGTTCCGGAATATTCAAATGACGGTATGCAGGTTGAGGTAATTCCTTGCCCAGCAAGGAATTACCGAACGTTGCGATTTTGCAAACCGAATATTCCGGAACACTAGTTTAGCCGCCGTATTGTTTCGCACGGATATTTACGGCGGGGATGCCCGTGCGCGGCCATGGCGTATGCCCCTACCAGAATATGCCTAACGTTTTTTCCTGATAATGAAGTTGTTCGGAAACTTCAGTTTCTGAACAACTTCCGCTGAAAACAGCAAAATACGCAGTATTTTGCTGGACTTGTTCGACAACTAATCGAGTTGCCGAACAAGTCCAATGTTGACAATATGTCTCTGTAATGGCTGTTCAGGGTCATATTTTTTTCCAAGGGAAACAACCTCCTTCGTTAGCGGCCAGACCATCAAAATCCTTTGCTCCGACGTGCCGGGAACGTAGCCGGAATTACGGCGGTCGGATTTCGGCACGATGGAAAAGGTTTTTTTCGGATCGGCCGTCATTTGCGCCTGTCCTGAGCGGCTATGCGCCCAAAGCCGACTTTGCAGCCGGGCAAAACCCCGACCTCGATTTCCAGCGCTTCTTCAAGATCGTGCGCGGTTTCCTTATATTTGCCGTCTTCCAGCGCGAAACAATAGACCTCGTTCTTATCCACGATCCAGTACTCGCGAACGCCGGCCCTTTCGTACAGGCTTTTCTTTTCGCTAAAATCCTTGCTTTTTGTGCCCTTGGAAGTTACCTCGACCACGAAATCCGGCGCGCCCTTGCAAGCCTTGCCGTCGGCCAGTTTTTCCGGATCGCAGACAACCAAAACGTCCGGCTGAACGACGATCGTGTCGGAGCCGTCGTCATCGCCCTGCGGGGGAAACAGGCGCACGTCGAAAGGCGCGATGTAGGCCCCGCAATCTTTGTCCTCAAGCCAGTTTCCCAATTGCCTGGCCATTTCAAGCGCCGTAAACTGATGCCATGCGCCCGGCGCGGACATCATGTAAACGATGCCGTCGATAAGCTCGCAGCGAATGTCCTCATCCCAGGAACAGTATTCCTTGTAGGTGAAACTCCTGGCCGGCGCCTTGCCAAGGCCCAAAAATCTGCCGCGCTCCTCGCGCGCTTCCCTCACGTCCGCCACAGGCGCCTCCTTGGGCGCTTACCGCGCCCGCGTCTTTAGCATGGATCATTGCCCGCGCGCCGTCAAGCGCGTTAGAGCCAGGCGCGCGAGGAAAATGCCGCTAGTGTTCTGGAATATTCAAATGACGGTATGCAGGTTGAGGTAATTCCTTGCCTGGCAAGGAATTACCGAACGTTGCGATTTTGCAAACCGAATATTCCGGAACACTAGCTTGTTGCGGAAGCAAGATCCCGCGCGACCATTGCGCGGATTATCTCCGCTTGGGTTTGACGGGTGGCAAGGGCCTTTGACCTGATGTACTCGGCCGAAAATTCATCAACCGCCATCATCCTGTGTCCCAAGCGCGCCGCGCGATTGGCGACAGCGTCTGCCAACTGCGCGTCGGTCGCCTCCGGAATGTCGGAGAAATCAATATCCTCGTCTTTCAACGCCTTGACTCTATCCCAGTCCATCATAGACGGCCCATTTCGGATCTCATCCGAGGTCATTCTGACAGTCGCCATGATACGCCTCTCCGTAGTCTTTTCTGCCATCAGCGAAGGTGATGCGATGGGGATCGTCGAAGATTTGCCAAGCATCGGAAAAGTCAAACCCATGCTCCGCGACGTTTAGGACGTTCTTGCTCTCATCCCATTCATACTCCACATGATGAATGTAAACGCGTTCCCGCGCGCCGTCAAGCCCTCGCGCAAATGCGCGGCGCATTTGCGCGGCGCAAATGCGCGCCAAAAAAGGGCGGGAGACAAGCCCCCGCCCCTATTAGCGAAACATTAACGGCCGGCTAGGCGCTGCGTCGATCTTCCCCCTGGCCGCAACCGCAGCCCGATCCGCAGCCGCAACCGGTGCCACAGCCGCAACCGCCGGCGGAATCCAAGGCCGGCGCGTTTAGATCCACGGCCTCCACGAGGGTGGAAGCATCCCCGCCTTTCATAAAGCGCAGAACGTTTACCATAAAGATGTTCAGCTTGTTGATAATGTTCGGCGGCAGAAGATTCCCGTCCACCTCGACGGAAAGCATGGGGTAATTGCGCTCGCGCGCCCAGGGGGTAAAAATTCCCTCAATGACGCGCCCGATAAGGCAGGCGAAGGGGCCGATGTTGACGATGCCGGAATAGCCGGCATCCATCGCCGCCGCCGCCGATCCTGAGGAAACGGCGATCTCCGAGTTCAGCTCCAGGTTAACGAAGTGTTCCTGCGTGTACTTCATGATCACTTTCATGTCGTGCGGAGTGTCGGGGATTAAATTCGTGGGGCCAAGAATCTTCAGCGCCTTTTTCTCCACCGAATGTTTCCACCACATTTCAAGCTCGAGTTTTTTCAGCGCGCGCCAGGGCTTTGAAAAAAGCCTGGTTCCTCGGCTTCTAAGGGCGATGCGTTTTTTAAGCTCGTATTTGCGCACGAAATCCAGGTAATGAATCCACTCGGAAATGCCGGCGATCTTTACCACGATTCCCCTGTCGCTCATAAGCTGCGTCAGTTCCCCAATGGCGAAATCGTCGCGCCTTACGTATATTTCCCCAACGACCAAGACGCGCGGAGCGTCCTCCATTTTTTTCTTTAGCGGAATCTTTTTAACGTCCTCGGCAAGAAGCGCAAGCTGATCCCACATTTTTTTCGGCTCTTTTTCCACGACCTGCATCAAGGCGCGCCAGGATTCCTCGTACTGCGCGATGGCCTTTTTGGGATCGGCGGCGCAGGTCATAAGCGAGCATTGAATGTCCTTGAGGTAGTCCGAAAGAACAAGCCCGTTCCACATGGCCTGCGCGAAGCCCGGCCCAAGTTCCGTGTAGGAATTGTCCGCCGAAAGAGTCATGACGACCACGTTTTCCATGCCCATGTCCCGGAAAAGATTTTCGTAGTACACGTAGTACTGTCCGGTTCTGCAAGGACCTGTGGTTATGGGCACAAAGAGTAGGTAAAGCTCGTCCTTGCGATAGCGATCGCTGAAGAAAAATTCCAGCGCGCTTCCAAGAACGATGTGGCTGGGAACGCATTCCTTTCCGGAGGAATGCGCCCGCGCAAGCTGAACCGTGCGCGCGGTGGCCACCGGAAGCGCCTCGGCGTTTATTCCCAGGCCGCGAATGCAGGCGCCCATGTATTCCGTGGAAATAGCGCCCATGTTGGAAAGCAAAAGCCTTACGCGCTTGTTGCCAACGATCGGAATTTTTTCGCCGGTCTTCATGTTGTCCACGCGCAGATCGAAGCCGCCCTTCTGATTTCTTTCGCTGGCGAATCTCCAGCCGTTATCGTAGCGCTCCGCCTCAAGCTCGTCCTTTTTCGCGCGATAGCCTTCGATAATGTCGAGGAAGGCTTCCACGCGCGTGTCCACGCCGGCATCCGCCGAATGCGAGTCAAGCTCAAGAATAAGGAAGGGCTTTCTGCCCATCATCCATTTTATGTAATGGAGGATAAAAGAATCTGGTGCGCAGGAAAAGTTAGTAACATAGGTTATGTAGACATTGTCCTCGCGCGCAAGAAGGCTCGCCGCCTTTACGTCCTGCTGTCCGTAGTACCAGTACATGTTGGAAAAAATGTCCTCGCCCTCGAACGGCAAAATATCAAACGGAATTACCGAATAGCCGCGCGTGGTAAACTTGCGCGGAATGCCCATGTTCGCTTCCGGGGTAAAGGCGTTGTAGGGCCGGCCCAAAAGCGCGATTACCGGCCGCTTGGCCTCGCGCGCATCTTCCAGCGCCTGTTTTCCCAGCGCCTTCGCGGCGGCAAAATACGCAAGCTGCATTTCCCAGGCCTTTTCGAAGGCGGCGCGGGTTTCAGCCTCGCTTATTCCAAGAAGCGCCGTCATTTGGCAAAAAAGCTCCAGCGCTTTGGATTCGCCAAACTTCAAGCTTACGACAAGCGGAAGCCAGCGTTTTTTGTCAATATCGGGAAAAGCCTTTTCCATGTAGTACGGCAGCGCTTGAGTTATGGGGCAAAAATTCGCGTGAACTTTTTCCTCGTAGCTGGGCATGTCGCGGAAGTGCGGCAAAAGCACGTAGTCCGCGCCTTTGTCCAAGCAGTCCTGCACGGCGCCGTGCCCAATCTCCGCCGGGAAGCAATACTGCGACTCGGCGCGCGCCACGCCTTCATGCGCAATCTCGGTTGAGAGGAACGTTTCGATTCCAAGCTCATGGAAAAACCATGAATACAAAGGGTACAGCGTATGAACGGAAAGCGCGCGCGGTATGCCAACCTTAAAGTTTCGCTTTTTCGGGGAAGCGCCGGCCGTAACCGTAAGCGTTTCCTGAGATTCAAGCGAGGCCGCGACAGAAGGCGGCGCGGCGAATTCCTCGAAAAGCATTTTCTGCCTTTTTTCGACGTAATCAAAAACAGGCGCGTCCTTGATCTTCTTGCGCATGTTGGTGTACTTGTTGCAGCGTCCGCCGAACATGTACTTGCTTTCGCCCACTTTCAGCGTTTGAATCGGGCAGAAGTTATCGCAGGCCTTGCAGGTAAAAACGCCGTCGTAGCCAATCTCGCGCTCCAGAACGTCGTCAATAACGAATGCGCGCTCCTCCTGAATTCCTTCCTCATGCTTGCGCATGGCAAGAAGCGCCACGCCAAAACAGCCCATAAGCTCCGGCGAAGGGGGAACCAAAATTTCCTTGTTAAGCATCATCGCGAAGGCCAGCGGAACAGCCGGGTTTTTCGCCACGCCGCCCTGCAAAAATATTTTTCCGCCAATGGCGCGATTGCCGACAACCCTGTTAAGATAATTCGCGACTATCGAGCAGACGATTCCGGCCGTGATGTTTTCGCGGCTTGCGCCCTGCTGAACGGCCTTGCGAATATCGCTGTTAATAAAGGCCGAGCAATGCTCGCCGAACTTAAGCGGCGCGTCGGCGTTAAGCGCGATGGGGCCGATGTCCTTGGCGCTGGGAATCGAAAGATCGCCGGAGGCCGATTCCTCAAGAAAGGATCCGGTGCCCGCCGAGCAAGCCTCGTTCATCGCGTAGTCGATGGGAACGCCGTTTTTCAATAGAACGTATTTCGCGTCCTGCCCGCCGATCTCGAAAATCGTTTCAACGCTGTCGTCAAAAAAAGTCGTGCCGACGGCATGCGCGATAATCTCGTTGTAAACGCCGCCGGTCTCAAGAAAAACGCCCAGGATTTCGCGGCTGGAACCGGTGGTGGAAACAAGCTTTATGTCGATGTCCTTCGAGCCGGTGTCCGCGATCACTTTTTTCTGGATGATGTCCAGGCATTCCTTGACGGCCTTAACGGGATCGCCGTGGGTGCGCCCGTAATGACTGGCGACGATCTGCCGCGTTTCCATGTCGACAAGACAGGCCTTCGTCGTGGTGGAGCCGCCGTCCACGCCCAGCGCGTAGCTTGCGCCGACGCGAGCCTTCGCGTCGCCGGAATCCTGAAAGAAGCGCGCCTTGCCTTCCCAGTCGCGCAGGGCGCCGAGAGTCCCGAAGCGCACTTCGTTGGGCCTCATCAGCTTTTCAATGGAAGGAAGCGGGCTGCCGGACTGCGAGGCAAGAGCGGCCGCGCCGACGGCCTCGAAAACCGACGCCGCCTCCGGAACGATAAACTCGATCTCCGGCGCCTTTTCGCGAATAAAGCGTATTACGTGCGCGTTCAGCGTAAGGCCGCCGATAAGCACGACTTTTCCGCTGGTGATTTTCGCGCGCTTTAGGAAGTCAAGCACCTTGACGGCCATGACCTGCGAAAGCGAAAGAACGATGTCGCCCTTGGTCGCCTCTTTTTTGTTGAGCTTGTGCGTGCAGTCGCTCTTCATGAAGACCGAGCAGCGCGTGGAAAGCGAGTGCGGCTTCGCGTCCTTAGGAACGTCGCCGATCTCGTCGAGCCTCATGTCCATGCGGCCAAGCTGCTGCTTGAGGAACTCGCCGGTTCCGCTGGCGCATTTGTTGCCGGAAAAATTGTTGACGATTTTGCCCGCAGAATCGAGGGAGTAGACGATAAGGTCTTCCCCGCCCATGCTGACAATGGCGTCCGCCTTGATGCCGAGATATCCAAGCGCGGCCTCGGCGCAGAGAGGCTCCAGAGTGCCGGCCACGGCGAACATGAACCGCCCCTCGTTGCCGGTAACCAAGGCCGGAGTGCCCTCTTCTATATTCCCCTCGGCGATAAGTCGTCGAGCCGCCGCGCCAAAGTCTCCCTCATGAGGGAGCGACGCGCTCCATTTTATTTCTTCGCCCTCCAAAAGCGCCATTTTCAGGCTTGTCGAGCCAATGTTGATTCCTAAAGACTTCATACCTAATGATACCCGATATCGATTAAGGGGCGCAAGATGGCGCTATCCCGAAATTGCGCCGATCTCGCGACGAAGCAGCGCCGCGACAAGCTCCGCCGGGGTTTGCCGCGCGGCTTGGGCCTTTGCATTGAGGACACGGGCGGTTTGCCCGTCAAGTATCAGCATGTGGGCCTGGCGCTCGCGGAAATACCCCCCGCCCGATCCAACCTTTATTCTTGGAGTGGTCTTTGTCCACAGATCGTCCAAAACGTCCGCTTCCTCTTCAGTCATTTCCGCCATGTTTTCTCCTATCACGCGAGTAATTCCCTGTACGAGTCTCTTCAAGGCATTGCATGGAACACGTTGATTCGATCTTGGTCGATTCGGTTGTACATAACTTCGATCGGGTTTGCTTTGTGTCAAACCCGATTAGCAAGAATTTATTTTCCTCATCTTCCACTGGATCTTCAAACACGAGCTTCTGAAAAGCCCGCAAAATATCCGCCGGAGTCACGCCGTGCGAAAGCCGAACGGTTGAACTTTATGCTTTCCGCCCCATCCATCCCCGACAATATACCGCGCCAGGCCGCATCCGTCAATGCGTGCGCGGAAAGCCCGGCCTACATTTTCCCGGCGGGAACGGGCGAAATCGCGCCGCGCCGGCCCATTCCCCAAAAGCTGGGCGAAGGCGGCTCGCCCGGCTCGCATTCGATTAGCGCGAAGGTCGCGCCGGCGCTCGAACGCGGGCTCCCAATGCTGCCTGGGTTTAATAGAAGAATTCCGTCGACGGTTTTAGCGAAGGGCGCGTGGGTATGGCCGAAAAGCGCGACATTCGCTCCGGATGCGCGGGCGGCGGCGGCAAGCGTTTCCAGCCCGGAATAAAGGCTGTGCCTGTGCCCGTGACAGGCAAAAAAGCGGCTGCCGCCAAGCTCGAACAGAGCCGAATCCCTGGTCGCGAAGCCGAAGTCGTTGTTCCCCCGCGCCTTGTGCCAGGGACAGGAAAAGCCGGCGCGCCTGTCGGCCATTTCCGCGCTTTCCGCGTCGTCCAGCCCGTCCCCCAAAAACGCCACCGCGTCCGGCGAGCGCCCGCTTTCGCGCGCCCAGGCCAGCGCAAGCTTTAGCGCCGGGGCGTAGCCATGCGAATCGGAAAAAACAAGAAGCCTTTCGCGCATTCAACCATGCTACAGCGTTTTCCGCCAAGGCGCAATGTGGGGCCTCGCGGCCTTTTGGATCTAGGGCCTTTGATCGCCGGCCCCCTGCGCTCCGCCGCGCGCGGGACCTCGGTCATTTCAACCAAGCGTGGAGTTTTGAGGCGGGCTTTAGCCCTCCTCAAAACTCCGAGGCCAAGCGCCGTAGGCGACTTGGCCCGCCCTCGGCGCCCGCGCGCGGCGGAGCGCAGGGCATACGCGCGGAGCTTTAGGTGGGAAAGGCCGCTCTTCTATAGGAAAAACCGCCGGGCGGTGCCCGGCGGTTTTAGGTTGGTGGGGCTTGATCCCTTGGCAACCAGGCGTGGAGTTTTGCTTTGCAAAACTCCGAGGCCAAGCGCCGCAGGCGCATTGGCCCGCCCTCGGCGCCCGCGCGCCCGCCAGCCGCAGGGCATTCGCGCTGGGGCTGGCGCAGGGCATTCGCGCTGGGGCTGGCGCAGGGCATTCGCGCTGGGGCTGGCGCAGAAAAGGCCGCTTTTCTATAGGAAAAAACGCCGGGCGGTGCCCGGCGGTTTTAGGTTGGCGGGGCTTTAGATGTGGGCCTGATCGTACAGGCGTGGGTGCCAGGCACCAAGCCCAACAGAACACCCAAAAAATTGGGTGGACTGTAGTCATTTGACAAATTTAAGCGTGAATTTTATCTTTTTTTAAATTTATAAGAAATGATATTATATTATTTTCGCCAATTATATTATTTTCAATATAAGTACTTCCAGTTCCTAAGATTCCAGAGATACTTCCAGCCTCACTTAGGTCAAGACGGGCTTCCAAAACTCCTCCACCAAGATGTTTTACGTGGAACATTTCGCCTGGAGCACCTGTGATTATTATCTTAGCTATAACTCCATTAGATCTATCCACTACACGGCCACCATCCGGGAAATTACCTGTAATATCATAGGCTTTCAACCTATCAAGCGCATGCTCTCCATGTGATTTATCAACGTCGGGGGCAATCCTAACTTCAATGCCTGCAAATGTGCCAATATAATTCGCCGCCTCTTTTACTTTTTCGGATCCGTTAATAACATCAGTCGCAACATTATTTATGTTACTATTTAGTATTTCTGCTTTACCATTGCTATTTATTGTAATTGTTAAATCGCCGCTCTTAAATGTCCAACTGGCAACATCTGTATTATGTGGTGTCAGATCCAGCTTTTTAATAGTATCTACTT
>WRAL01000015.1 GCA_009780285.1 Treponema sp. | reverse complement strand
TTTCGGCGGACGTGGCTCCCTATTACGCGATCGCTCCCGGGGCCGTGGTCGCGCTCTACGGCGGCCTGGCGATGGACATAGCTTATTCGGAAGACGTAAAGACGCTCGTTCACTGGGCCGCCAATCCTTACGCCAGCTTCAACCTGCAGGGAATGGCCTTTTCGGCCGGCCTTCAGTTTTACGGGAATTACGTTCACAAAAGCGGCAAGGCGCCTATGGTCTGGACGCTTCCCCTGGCCTTTAGGTTCAGATTCTAACGCCCCGCGCGTGGGGCTTCACCCCTCGCGCCTTTTCCCGTATAATTGAGGCAGCGTCTAAATTGGCGTGAAAACAGTTGGAGGAGAGTGGAATGAGAAAATTGCCTATTATCCTTGCCTTGGCCGTCGCCTCGGCTTTCATGGCCGTTTCCTGCGGCACGAGCGGGCCTGCCCAGGACGATCCGGTCAGCCGCTTTATTCGCGAAACCAGGCAAAGGTCGCCTGAAAACGCGCTTCTGGGCATCGGGACCTCCGTGCATTCGAACAGGGCGATGGCGAGAAACATCGCCGAGGCCAGGGCGCGGGCCGAAATCGTGCGCCAGCTCGACGTGGTGGTGCGCAACATGGTTACCGACTACATGGCCGGCTCCGAGGCCGAGCAGCGGGCCCTGCTTTCGTTCCAGGAAAGCATCACCCAGACCCTTGCCAGCTCCCAGCTTCGCGGCGCCGTGATTCAGGACGAGCTTATGATCAACGGCGAGCAGATCACCATCGTGATTCTTTCCACGGACAACATCGCCAACGAGATCATGACGGCAAGCCAGTCCGCGGCCGCGCTCGCCCCTCACATGGCCAACGCGCAGTGGGCGCTGGATCGCATGAACCAGGCGCTTACGGATCAGAATTCCCAGCCGCCGGTTCTTAGGAACCACGACTAGGCGCGCTCGCGCGACGCTGATTGCGCCGCGCGGGATAGCGGGATTCTCCTTGGGCAGGGCCTTTCTCGCTTTGGGCGCGGCGCTTTTTTTGAGCGCCTGCGCCCAGCTTCCTTTAAGGGAGGCCGGCGACTCGTTCTCGATGCCGGCGCAGTGGGAATCCGGCCGGTTCGTCCTTGCCTCGAGCGAAGGCGCGCTTGTCGTGATAGGCATTTCCAGCCGGCTTGCGCGGCGCGCGGACGAGATAGACGCGGCAAAAAACGACGCGGCGCGCAAGGTGGCCCTTTTTTACGGCCTTGAAGGACGGGTGGAATTCTTCCAGCGCTCCGGCGCAAGCGTTTTTGACTTTATAGCCGAATCCAGCGTGGATCTGCGGCCTTTCATTCAGGACCACGAGCGCTTCCTCGACCGCCTTTTTTTCGATCCGGATCGCGACGTTCTATTGTTCGATTCCGGCTCGCTCGTGCGCTTTACCTACGGCGCGCAGGTCTCGCGCGTCGCGACGCCCTCGTCGCGACTTGACGCGCAGGGCCGGCCGGAATGGGCCGGCGGCGCGAACCTGCCCTGGATCGCCGGGCACCTGACCGCCGTCGGCTTTTCGCAAAACCAAATCTGGCTGCGCGATACCGCCATGAGATCGGCGCAGGCCGCGGCGGCGAGGATGATTATGGCCGGGGGTAGCGACATGCGGATTTTCGAGATCGACGCGCCGGGCCAAGGCTCCGTAAGCTATATCAGTTCCAGGAGCGAGGGAATCCTGGTGGATTTTAGGATAATAGAATTTTGGATAGACCCATGGGACATGTCGGTCTACACTCTTGCCGTCGGCAGGCTGGCGCGGTAGCGTGTATGAATTTCTTTACGACAAAAACGAGCGGGGAGGCGCGATGGGCGCGAAAAGTTTTTTTTCACGGTTAGCTTTCGCGCTGGCTTTCGCGCCGGCGCTCGCCTCCTGCGCCGGCGCTCCGTCCATCGTGTGGCCCGGCGCGGAACAGCCGGAATGGGTAAGGAATTTTTCCGGCTACCGCGCATCCCGGCCGGCGTACCTGCTCGCCTCCGGGCAGGGCGAAAGCCGCCAGGCCGCCGAAGCCGACGCGCTTCGCCTTCTAATAATGGAATTCGGCGTGGATGTTCAGGTTGATTCAAGGCTCGCCGAATCCTACCGGGAAATGATTTCCGGCGGGGCGGCGGCCACCTGGGAGGACGTAACCTTTGACCGCACGATAGTACTCGAGGCCGGAATCGACAACCTTATGGGCGTTGAGATAGGCGACTTTTGGACGGACGGCCGGGGAAGCCACCACGCGCTTGCCGTCATGGACAGGGCCCGCGCGATACGGCTTTACACGGAAATGCTGCGCGCCAATCAGGAAATAATCGAAAACCTTGTCGACATTCCGGCCGAGCGGAGAAATACCCTGGACGGCTTTTCGCGCCATCAGGCCGCCGCCGTGATCGCCGACGTCAATTTAAGCTACGGCGCCGTGCTTTCCGTTTTGGGCGCGCCTCAGCCCGGCCTTGCGCGCGGCGACGACCTCAGGCGCGCGGCGCGGGAAATCGCCGCGCAGACTCCCATCGCCGTAAACGTTCGCGGCGATCGCGCCGGCAGGATTCAGGGCGCCTTCGCGCGGGCCTTCGCCGAGCTTGGATTCAGGACCGGCGGCGCAAGCCCGCGCTATGCCCTGGAGGTGGAGGCGATCGTTTTGCCCACGGATCACTCAGGCGCGAACGTTTTCGCGCGCATGGAGCTTGCCGCGAACCTTGTCGAGATTGAATCCGGCGCGGTTCTTCTGCCCTTCAACTTCGCCCTGCGCGAGGGGCACAGAACCCAGTCCGAGGCGGAAAACCGCGTCTTTATCGTCGCCGAGCAAAGAATCGACGGCGAGTATAGGGACCTGCTTGCGAGCTATCTTTCCCAGCTCGTGCCGCGACGCTAAGATGAACGTACTGGGCATAGACACTTCCTGCGACGAATGCGCGGCCGCCGTCGTCCGGAACGGAGAGATCGCGCTTTCGAACGTCGTCGCCACGCAGATTCCCTTCCACGCGCCTTACAACGGCGTGGTGCCGGAAATTGCCGGGAGAAAGCACGCCGAGTGGATAGGCGCCGTCGTGGCCGAGGCGCTCCGGCGCGCCGGCATTGGCGCCGATGGCCTAGACGCGGTGGCCGTTTCGAACAGGCCCGGGCTTTTGGGCGCCCTGATCGTCGGCCTTTCCTTTGCCAAGTCCTTCGCCTGGGCGCGCGGCCTTCCCTTAATCGCCGTGGATCACATGAAGGCCCACCTTTACGCGGCGCGCCTGCGCAAGCCAGGCGAAAGCGAAAGCGCCGTCCCGCCCTACCCTTTTCTGGGGCTTTTAGTCTCCGGCGGCCATACGATAATCTGCCGCGCCGACGGCTTCGACGAAATACGCGTTCTTGGCGCCACCGTGGACGACGCGGCCGGCGAGGCATTCGACAAAGTGGCCAAGCACCACGGCTTTGGATACCCGGGCGGCCAGGTTATCGACAAGCTCGCGCGCGAGGGGGACGAAGGCGCCTTTCGCTTCCCCATGCCCACCTTGAAAAAAGGCCAAAGCCGCTGCGACGTTTCGTATTCCGGCCTGAAAAACGCCGCGATCAACCAGCTGGACAAATTTCGCGCAAGCGGAGCGAGCGGGGACGCGCCCCCGGCGGATATAGCAGCGTCGTTTCAGAAAACGGCCGTGGACATACTTTTGCGCGCGCTTTTCGAGGCGGCGGGCGAAACCGGCCTTTCGACGGCGGTACTGGGAGGCGGCGTCGCGGCGAACTCGCGCCTTCGCGCGCTTTTGGGCGCGCGCGCCGACATCAAAGGCGTTTTTCCCGCGCCGGAATTCTGCGCGGACAACGGCGCGATGGTCGCCGGCATAGGCTACAGGTATTTGATCGAGGGAAAAGTTTCCGGCCTGGACGCGACGGCCAGCGCGCGCGTGCAGGGCTTTAAAAGCATGGGCAGGTAGGGGCCAAAAGCTCGCACAAAAAAAAGCCCGCGCAAAAAGCGCGGGCCGCATTGTTAAATCCAGATCCTAAGGCCGGCTTCAAACAGAAAGAAGCCACCGCTTGGAAAATGGAACCCCCCGCCAGAGCCTGTCTGTATCCTGGCGCCAAGTCTTGGCGCCGCGTTGAGGAATACCTCCAAAAGGCTGATCGGCTGCCATGTCAGGCCGATGGGCAGGCGCCCGCCGAAACCGATGGAAGCATTGTCCCCTAGCCGGATATCGGCGTAGCCGCCAAAACCCAGGAACCATGAAAGCGTCGGCACGATTGGGCCGCCCAGAAAGTAATAGTCTCCCTGAAGCCCAATGCCAAAAGCTTCTCCAAAGTTGACAGTGGCTCCCCAAAAAATCGGAATGCCCGGCAACTTCAAAGAGAGGGCCACGTTGTTATGGAAGTCGTTGTTGTTGATAGTCCCCCCCCAAAGCGCGCCAATTCCAAGACCGCCCGGATGAACGGGACTGGCAAAGGCGGCGCCGGCGGACACAAAAGTCGCAAGAGTCAAGGCAAGCGCAAGTTTTTTCTTCATTTTCCTCCTACGGACGAAGGCGCCGGTTGATTTTTTTGCTGGGCCTTCAATCGCATGATAATAAGTTATACAAAAAATGCCGTTTCGTCAAGCGGAATACACGTCGAAGCAGGGAAATCAATTTTACCACCCCGAGCGCAGCAAAGCGATCCATCGCGGAATCGTCCCGGCGCTATTGGGCAATGGATCGCCGCCCCCTCATCCCAAGCGCTACAGCGCGAGAAGCGCTTCCAGGTCGATTTCCCCGGCGACGCAGGGAACGGCGACGCCCCAGTTATCCAGGGCCTCGGGATGAATCTCGCCAAAAACGCCCACGGGCTTTCCGCCTGCAATTAGCGCGGCGGCGCGGCCCGGGATAAAGCGCGGATCGTCGGATTCGGCGGCCTTGTATTCGAGGGACAAATAGTAAAACAATGTTTGCATGTACGCGGCGGCGGCGTTAAAGTTCGCGTCCTTGTCGGCGCAAAGAAAGCCTGCGTACTGGCGCGTCGCGGTGCCGTAATTTTCGGCCTCGTCCAAAAAGGCGATTTTTCCAACCTCGAAAATTTTATGCGGATACACGGCATGGCCGGAAACGGCCTCGCTCGCCATGAGCGAGGCGATTACCGAATCGCGCAGGTACTCGTATTTTTCCGTCATGGGGTTGGCGATGCGGATCATCCGTTTGCCGTCCGCGCGCATATTGTCGCACAGTTCCTTGCGCGAGCCAAGGTAGTTATAGATCATTTCCTGGAATCCCAGGCCGACGAAAATTTCCTTAACGCTTCTGCTAAAAATCGTAAGCGCGCTCAGCCGTCCCAAGGTCGGCTCGCTTGGGCGCTCCGGCTTGAAGGAACCAAGGCCGCGCCCTATCATCACGTCCTCGACTATGTCGGCGGCGTGAAGAAAGTCGTTGCGGTATTCGGGCGGCCGGGCAAGAACGCCCTCGACCTCGGCGGAGTCAGGCGCAGAGCCTTTTTCCCGCGACATGGTTTTTTCGGCCTTAACCCCCATGCGCGCAAGCGCCTGAATGCAATCCTGCGCGCAAAGCTTTTCGCCCAGGAATTTTTCCACGCGCGCCAGCGAGCAAAAAACCGGCTCCTGAAAGTAATAGGGAAAGACGACGTTCTTTCCAAAAGGCGTGTCGGACTCGTAGCGCGCCTCGACCGGCTCTATCTCAAAGCCGTTGTCGGCCATATCGCAGGCCACGATGGAAGCGGCCAGCGCGACCATGCGCATGTCCGTGCCGGTAAGCTCGACGAAAATCTCCGTGTCGCCCACCTGCACCGCGCCCGAATCCGAGGAATTAATGATGGGCGGATAGGAAAGCGCGTTCCCGGCCGAATCGACCAGGAAGGGATGCGCGGGCTCCTTTTCCAGAATGAAGGCGTATTCCTGCCCTTTGGGGTGACGCGCGAGAATCTCGCGCAGGGTTAGCTTGCCTTCCCACTGCAAAGGCTCGAAGGAAACGGCGTCCGGATCCACGCCCTTGTAAATAATCGGCCACTGAACGCGCGAGACGCGGTAAAGGCCCATCGAAACGCCGCGTCGCCTGCGGCCGAAATTCCAGGCCAGCTTTTCCTGCGTTTGGATCATGTCCTTGAGCCCCGCGTCGGAAATGGCCGCGCCTTTGGCGATAAAGCCGGCGAGAAAGGGCCGCGCCTTTTCGACGGACTTTTCGACGATGACATGACGGCTTGTTTTTTTCATGTCGCCGGGGCGCGAAAAAAACGGATACTCGTATGTTTTTTCGAAACAGTGCGAGGCAAGCTGGCGCGCAAGCCCCGCCGTTCCCCACAAGTCAGGACGATTCGTGTCGTTCAGCTCAATCTTTATCATTCCCTCGGGATTCCCCCCGGGGGATCCCGAAGGATCCCCCCCCGGGGGGGGGTATTGGCTGTCCAATTCCGCCTTGGCGCAAACGAGCGCTTCCTCGAATTCTTCTTTTGTATTCCACGCGCGCTTGCCGTCAGGAGAGGCAAGCCGAAAGAACATGTCATGCGTAACTTCTATTTTAGGCATTTTTGCCTCCTTCGCTCTTCGTCGGCTTGGAACGGAGCAGCCTGGCGCTTTCAATGTCGAACGTAAAAAGCTCGCGCATGTCGTTTATTCCCAGCGCCATCATCGCCATGCGATCGATCCCCAGCCCCCAGGCCGCCACCGGCACCTTAACTCCAAGGCTTTCGGTTACTTCCGGGCGGAAAATGCCGGATCCCCCAAGCTCGAACCAGCCAAGAACCGGATGCTTTATGTGTATCTCCACCGAAGGCTCGGTAAAGGGAAAGTAGCCGGGAACGTAGCGCACTTCCTTGGCGCCGGCGACTTCCACGGCGAACATTTCAAGCATTCCCAAAAGCGTGCGCAGGTTGACGCTTTCGCCCAGAACGATTCCCTCGGTCTGAAAAAAATCCGGAAGATGCGTCGCGTCAACGTGATCGTAGCGGAAGCAGCGCGCCATGCCGAAATACTTTCCCGGAATTTTCGCCACGGGAAGGGTCTTTGCGGAAATCACCGTGCCCTGGCTGCGCAGCATCAGGCGGCGGGTAAAATCCCGGTCGAAGGCGTAGCTCCAGCCCCGGCTTCCGGTAGCGCCGCCGCATTCGTGCGCCGAGGCGACGTTGGAAAGCCAGGGCTCGGCGATAGACTTCGCGCGAGCAAGGCCGTCGGCGGAGGCCGGATCGGCGACGCTGTAGCTGTCGTGAATCTCTCGCGCGGAATGGAACTGCGGCATGAAAAGCGCGTCGCAGTTCCAGAACTCGGTTTCCACCAGCGGGCCGTCGAATTCCTCGAAACCCAGGGATGCGAGCTTGTCCTTAATGTCCTCAAGAAATTTCGCGTAGGCGTTGCTTCGGCCGGGAATAAGGCGCGCCGGCGGAACGTTCACGCCGTAGGACCTAAAGGCCCGGCCTTTCCAGGCGCCGGTTTCAAGCATGCGCGGCGTAAGCGCGCCTATCTCGTCGCCGGCGATCCCCTGCTCGCGCAGGGAGCGCGCCACCTCGAAGGCCGCCGGAAGAAGGCCGAAGATCGCGGTCTCGCGCTCTATCTCCCGAAACGCCGCGTCCGCCGCGCCGCGCTTTTTGGAATTGCGCGCGATCTCCTGCCTTTCCGAATCGCTCAGATTGTCAAGCTCAAGCTGCGCCGGATCACTCTTTGCCGCCCTTTCCAGAAGCGCGCCAAGGATAGCGACGCCGGCCGCGTCCGTAGCGCCTGAGCCCGCCGCCGGAACGATCCTTTTGTTTTCGTCCAGGGCGAGCGCGCCGGACTTCGAAAGCGCGCCGAAGGCGCTTCCTAAATCCTTTTGGTCAAGGCCCAATTCCGCGCCAAGCTCGGCAAGGCCAAGCTCGCCCGGCCTCTTTAGCGCAAGCTCAAACACGCGGGCGCGAGGATGGCCGCCTTCCAGCCAAAGCCTGCCCAAATCGGTAAGCTCGAAAAGAACCCGCGTCTCGCGCCGTAGCTCGCGCGCCAGGTTTTTCCCGACCAGCCACGAAAGCGCCTGATTCCCGTTGCCCGGCTTGAAGCCCAGGTCTTTTTCCACCCTCTCGATCGTAAGCTCGTCGCCCGGCCCGTAGGCGAGAAGGGCGCGGACTTCCAGGGGATGCAGATTTTTCGCCAAGGCCCGCAGATCGTCGGCCTTGCTCTGAGCGTCGGTAGCCATGCTCCAGCATAGCAAATTTGGCCGGGGGCTTTCAATCGGGCGCCCCTGCGCCGATAATGAGGCATGAGACCCTTGGCGCTATTCCCGCTCATTTTTCTCGGCCTTCTCGCGCGGCTCTTTCCCGCCCCGGCGCAGCAGCGCGACTTCGGCGCCGACGAGCTTGTCATCCGGGGCGAGGTCTGGGTGGATCTTGAGCCCATCCACGGCGACCGGCCGGATCCTGAATATCCGCTCAGCCCGGAAAGCGCCGGCCGGCGGGCCTTGCAGGAGGCGGCGCTTTTTTTCTCGGCCATGATCTACGGCTGGTCGTTCAGCTACGAGATCGGCGAGGCGGCAAGGGGAATCCCCGAGCGCTTCGGCCCGCTGGAGCCCAGGGGCGAGATCGCCTGGGGCGATCCAAGGCTGGCCGTTACGGACGTGTTTCACGCCGACGCCCGCCTGCGCGTTTGGGCGGACTACAGCATGGACCCGCATCAGCAAATGCGCCTGCAAGGCTGGCGCATGGGAACGCTGCGAAACGCGCAGGGCCTTGGATCGGCCCCGCTTTACGGCCCGGAGCCTGATTCCACCTGGCTCGAGATCCGCTACGCGGCGCTAGAGGACGCGGCGCGCTCGGCCCTGCGCGAGGCGCTGCGGGGACAGGAGCGCAACAGGCCGCGGGAAGCATCGGGCCTTATAAGCCTGGCGTCCTTCCCTCGCTTTTACGTCAATTCCGGCCGGCTTTTCGCGCAGGCGCGCTTTCGCGTGCAGATAGTCGAAGTCATTCCCTTTTCGGTCCATTGAGCGCGCTCCTGAAACTGCGCGAGCTTTTCGGCCTGAGGCAGCGCGACAGCGTGGGCTACGCGCGCGACCCGGAAGCGCGCGCCGAGCATTGGAGCGAGGCGGAAATCGAGGACGAGCTTGCCCGCCAGATCGCCGCCGGCTTTCCGGTCGGTCTGGCCCACTGTCGCCGCTGGCCGATGATAGAGCGCGCCATAAAGCGGGCCGGAAGCGCGCCGGGCCCGCCGACCATACAGGCCGACGCCGGGGAGCTGGCCTCCTTCCGCGATCCGGACAAAGTGGAGCCGGGCCTTTTGCGGCTCGCGCGCGAGGGCCGGATTCGGCTTTTTTTTCATTTGCCTTACCTTTTTAACCTTTGGATCCCCTTCGATCCCAGCCAGATCCGCTGGAAGGGGGAAACGGCCAGCGTTCCGCTCGCGCGCGCCCAGGTCGAGTACCTTAACGCCTTCTCCGCCGGCCTGTCGGACGAGGTCGGCGCGGAGCTTGGCTTCGTCGTCCACTGCGGCTATCCGCGAATGCCCGGCGAGACGAAAAACGGCGCCTACCTTCCGGCCGGGGAAAGCGCCGGCGCGGAAAAAGAGGAGCTCGCGCGAAGATTTTCCCAAAATCTGTGCTGGCTTTTCGATCCCTTTATCGGCGCGCTTTCCCGACGAGGCGCTCGGGCGAAAATACTGCTGGAAAACATGCCCGCCCAAGCCGCAGGCGCGACTTCCGACTTCCGAGGCTGCGCGGCCCTGGTCTCGGGCCTTGACCGCGAGCGCTACGGCCTTTGTTGGGACAGCGCGCATTCCTGGGCCTCCGGCGAGGAGCTTTCGCCGGCCGACATAGCCGCCGCGCCGGTTGGCCTCGCGCATATGAACGGCGGCCCACCGACCCTGCGCTTTGGATGCGGGCTGGACCTTCACGGCTACAGCGCCCTCGGCGCCTCCATCGAGCGCGGGACGGCGTATCCCTGGCTAGCCGACGGCCGGCTTTCCGCCCTTCCGATGGTTTTTCAAAGAGCGCATTACAGCGCCATGCTCAAGGATTCCGCCTGGCTTGCCCGCGAGCGCGGGCTCGGCGAGCCTGGACAAAACCTTCGCGATGGATGTTCCGATCAAGTCGGAGCGTGACGGTATCCCAATCCGCCGCCCGCTGCGCGGCCGCGCGCCGACTTGGCCCCGAGGCCATTTTTTTTCAAAAAATTTCTCCGGGAACCAAGCAAAACGCGATTTTGCGCCATGTATATGGTATGCAGGCGCGGGGAATGCGCCTGAGCGCGGCGGCGTTGGCCGTCGGAGCAGAAGCCATCGGAGGCAGGAGATGAACAATTTGAACAGTATCTTGATCGAAGGGAACATGGTTCGCGAGCCGCAGTATCGCACCACGCCGAAGGGAACGCCGGTTTGCACTTTCAGCCTGGCGTCGAACCGCTATTTCAAGCAGGACGCCGGCCTGGAAAAGGAGGTTTCGTTTTTCGACATCGAAACCTGGTCCAAGCTCGCGGAAACCTGCGGCAACCAAGGCAAAAAAGGCCGGGGCGTAAGGGTCGTCGGGCGGCTCAAGCAGAACAGGTGGACCGGCGACGACGGCAAGACCCACTCGCGGATCATGATCGTCGCCGAGCACGTGGAGTTCAGGCCGGA
Source organism: Treponema sp. (assembly GCA_009780285.1). GTDB lineage: Bacteria > Spirochaetota > Spirochaetia > Treponematales > Breznakiellaceae > WQXQ01. The sequence goes on along the minus strand of WRAL01000015.1, from coordinate 1,924 downwards.
ATTCGCGCGCGAGGCGGGCGACGACGGCTTCGCCGCCGCGCAAAGCCTTCACGACGAGGCCCGCGCCGCCGAGCGCGAGGAGATGCAGGCCGCGTTTTAACCCTCGGGATATTGTCCCCGGCGCGAGTCAGGGGCAATATCCGGCTTCGCGCCCGACGCTTGCGCGGGCGCCCGGATGGGCTCGCGGATTCGCGACAGACTGCTCGGGCGCCCAATTGACAAAGGCCCGCGCATTGCGCATCGTAAGGGATGTTTGCGGATATTTCGCTTAGGGCGGCTTCGATACGGGCGTTCTTCGAGAACCCCGTCTTTATGGCGCCCTTCACCAGCCTTCTGATCGCCCAGCTTCTCAAAGGGCTGATCCACGTCCTGAGCGGGCGCATGAAAAGAACCCGCGAGCTTGTCGAAATAATCACCTGGCGCACCGGCGGGATGCCGTCGAGCCACGCCTCCGTCGTCTGCGCGCTCTGCGTGTCCATAGCCTTCGTCGAGGGCCTCAAGTCGAACATGTTCGTCCTTTCGATGTGGTTCGCGATGGTGGTTCTTCGCGACGCGGTGGGAGTTCGGCGCGCCACGGGCCTTCTTTCAAAGACGGTCAACAGTCTGGGCAGGACGATCGCCGAGAAAACCGGCGCGGAGTTTCATCCGGCCAAGGAAATTAAGGGCCACACGCCGCTGGAAGTCGTCGTCGGCGGGCTTCTGGGCGTTTTCGTCGCGGCCGGGATCGCGCTCCTGTGAAAATCGGGAGGTTGATTTTTCCGGCGCGGCGCGTTAGGGTGTTAGCGGCCGGATGAAAACATATTCGTTTCCCCGAGGGGGAATTTCCCTTGAAGATTCCACGGTGCCGGGCGCCGACGCGTGCGCCCTGGCCTTTTTGCCGACCGTCTCCGTGATCCCGCTCGTGCGGCATCCGGGCGGCAGGCTAAAGCCCCTCGTCCGCGAGGGCGACAAGGTGCTTGAGGGAATGCCGGTGGGACAGGGCTCCGGGGCGCTGGCCAGCGTTCACGCCACGGTTCCCGGCACGGTCGAGCGCATAGCGCGCTGGGAGGACGGCGAGGGAAGGCCCTGCGAGGGCGTGGTGATCCGCATGAGCGGCTCCTTCGACAAGCTCGGATCCTCGGTCGAGGATGCCCAGCCCCCCTCGAGGATGCCGGTGGGCTTTCTCGAGCTTATGGATATTCTGGAAAGCTTCGGCATAGTCGAAATGGAAAGGACCTGCCGCCCGCTGGCGGCCCTGCTTTCCGGCTTTCGTCGCGCGCCGGAAAGCAAAACCCTGGTCGCGCGCTGCGTTTTCGACGATCCCTGGCTCGTGGCCGAGCGCGCCCTCTGCGCCGGGCGCCTGGACGCGGTGGTCGAGGGCGCCTTCCTTATAGCCGGCGCCTGCGGGGCCGAGCGCGTTATCTTCGCCGTTTCGAGCGGGGAAAAGCGGCTTGGGCAGGCCATGCTGGAAAAGGCCGCCTTTTACGGCCTTCAGTCCTCGATGATCGTTACCGGAAAGAAGTACCCACAGCGCAGCGAGCGCGAGATGGGCATAGTCCTTCGCGAGCACGCGAAAAAAAGCGAGGCGGAACCGGGAAGCGCGCTGTTCCTCGGCCCCTCGACCCTCGCCGCCGCGCGGGACGCGGTAAGGCTGCGCCAGCCGGTCCTCGAGCGCTACGTGGCCGTCGGCGGCTCGGCGGTAAAAAGGCCGCAGGTGATGCGCGCGCGCATAGGAAAAAGGCTGGGCGACCTCTTCGATGAATGCGGCGGCTTTTCCGGCGAGGTTTTCCAGGTCGTCTCCGGCTCCCCCTTTTTTGGCGAGAACGTTCGCTACCTGGACGAACCGCTTACCAGCTCCAGCTACGCGATAGTGGCCATGCTCAAGTCCCAGACCGGGGCGAGGGCCGCGCGGGACTGCATCTCCTGCGGGGAATGCCGGCGCGTG
>WRAL01000014.1 GCA_009780285.1 Treponema sp. | reverse complement strand
TGGGGTGGTTGGGGGTGTGGGGTGGGTGGTTGGGTGGGGGTGTGGTGGGTGTGGTGGGTGTGGGGGTGGTTTTGGTGTTGTGTGTGTGTTTGTGGTTGGGGGGTGTTTTCGGGGGGTGTTTTTTTCCCATGTCCGTATCAAATTTCAAGGCAGTCCGCACTATGTTCTCGCCAACTGATATAACTTTGCGGCCATACCTGCCTACGATTTTAGGAATGCCGCTACCCAACTGTTCCACAAATTCAAGGTCTTTGAAGATTCGCATAACTTCACGATTTCGCGGCATGGAAGTGCCCTCGTAAAACTCTTCCAAAGTCAAACCTCCTACAAGCCCGCCATACGACGTAACCTCAAATCTATCTGAATAAATCTGAAACATTGGCGTGTCAAGCCTGGAATAATCGTTATGCGCGAAGGCGTTGATAATAACTTCGTGCAAAACATCCCTGTCAATAAGGTTTTTATCCAAACGACTCCGCATGGGGCGTTTTCTGGACTGGGTTATATTTTCTATATCGAGCCTGTCAATAATTTTTTGCATGGCTGTAATAAGGCTGCAGTCTTTGTAATCTTCGCGCTCGATTAAATCCATTTTGTTCTTGCCGGAATACTTTCCAAGTCGAACCGATATATTGTTATTGTCAGCAAACAAAAATGCGACCAGATTATATTTGCCGTCAGGCGTGAGGAAATCCAAAGTCCTTGCGAAATTGTTACCAAGGGGCTTGTTTTTTAGACCATAATAAAGTTTCAGTTGCGTAAATTCCAGATCCTGATGTCTGGATGGCATATTCGCAATCGAAAGGTGGTGTCTTTTCGCCAACATTTTATCGATCAATGGCTGGGTCATGGGCTGGGTCGCGCTTCCGACACGAACAAAGCAGCCGGCCTCGCTAAAGCCCTTTTGTTTAACGCAATATGGCTTTTCCGCCCCGCTGGCAAAATTGACGATTACAACAGCCTTTTCGTCCCTAGTCTCGGTCAGAATGACAAAAAGGCCCATAATACTTGGACGGATATTATCTTTTAGGCGGTCGGCAATTTTTCTTTGAATCTCGTCAGGATTGGGCACGCCGACAACAGAGCCGTCTTTGCGGATACCGATATAAATATCGCCGCCCTCGGAGTTCAGAAACCCCACCGCCTCTTTTTCAAAATCGTCGGTCAGCTTTTCCTTAAATTCAATACGATTTGTTTCAGTTTTTGCCATTTACCGAACCTTCCCAGATTGATATTGCAATATACCGCATAGGAACAAAAAAGTACATCTCCATTTTTTCCTATCAAAGAGCGGCCTTTTCCTCCAAAAGCCCTCGGGCTAAAGCCCTCGGGCTAAAGCCCGGCGTGAATGCCCGCTGGCCGCAGGGGCCCCAGATTAAAGGCCTCAGGTAAAAAAGGCCGCGTTGCCCCAGCTTGTCACGAGCCGCCCTTTTGGGCTATAATGCTTGCCTGATGGGACGTCGGCAAGTGGTAAGCCACCGGGTTTTGGCTCCGGCACTCACAGGTTCGAATCCTGTCGTCCCAAGCATCAATTTCTGCGAGGTAAGGTAAGTATGGGCAAGATTGTTTTGGCGGCCAAAAACAGGCTGGAGGCGGGTTCCGCGGTTGCGCGAAGGCTCAGAAGGAGCGGGCGCATTCCGGGAGTTATGTACGGAAAATCGGGGAAGTCCCTTCCGCTGGACTTCGACGAGACGGAATTCGCGAAAGGAACGAAGGGCATAACCGAAAGCACGATCATTTCGCTTGAGATCGACGGCGCGGCGCACGACGTTTTCGTGAAAACTTCCCAGCGCAACATCATGGATGGGAAGGTCCTGCACGTCGATTTTTACGAGGTCCAGGCCGACGCGCCGATTCGGGCGAAGATTTCCATTAAGATCAGCGGAAATCCGGTGGGCGTGCGCGAGGGCGGCATTCTCGAGGTTCCGCGCCACAATATCGAGGTTGAATGCCTTCCCAAGTTTCTTCCGGAGCGGATCGAGGTTGACATTTCCGGCCTTAAATCCGGCGAATCGATCCACGTTCGCGATCTTCCGCTGGATTCCCAGGTGAAGCTGCTTTCCGATCCGACCAAGGTGGTCGCCGTCGTCAAGTATCCCAAGGGAACGCAGGCGACGGAAGCCGCCGGCGAGGAAGCGAAGTCCTAAGCTTTCGCCGGCGTTTTGCCGGCGGTGCTCGGCGGAGGGTGGCGATGCGAAATCCATCCGGCCTTTCTCCGGACTTTTTCGAAAACTCCGTAGCCCAGGCCGCGATCGCTTCCGGTGCGCGCGGCCTTCTTATCGCCTCGGTTTCCGGCGGCGCCGATTCCACGGCGATGCTTGTGGCGCTGGCCGCCGCGCGGGATCGCGGCCTTGTTTCCGGCCTGCGCTGCCTGCACGTCGAGCACGGAATACGCGCCGAGGATGAAAGCCGGGGAGATCGCGACTTCGTGCGCGGCCTTTGCGCTTCCCTGCGCGTTCCCTGCGCCGTCGCCACGGTAAAGCCGGGCAAAATAGCGCGGGCGGCGCGGAAACTTGGCATAGGCATCGAGGCCGCCGCGCGCCTTTACCGCCGCCGAGCCTGGTCGCGGGCCATGCGCGGAAGGCGGCGCGCTCGAATTCTTGTCGCCCACACACGCGACGACGCGGTCGAAACGGCGCTTCTTCGCCTGCTTCGCGGCGCGGGGCCGGCCGGCCTTGCCGCTATGCCGGTGAGCCGAGGACGAATCCTTCGTCCCTTGCTCGCCTTTGGCCGGGCGGAAGCGCGCGAGTATCTTTCCCGGAAAAAAATCGCCTGGCGCGAGGATTCGACGAACGCCGACCCCCGTTACATGCGTAACCGCGCGCGCCTCAGGCTTGTTCCCTTTTTGGACGGCGAGTTTCCCTTCTGGCGAGGCGCGCTTTCCTCGATGGCGGCCACTCAGTCGCTGGCCGCGCGCTTTATTTCCGAGGAGGCCGCGCGCCGGATTCCCTGGCGGCCCTTGCCCGGCGCGCGCGGCGAAAAATTTCCGGAAATGCTGCGCGTCGACGAGGCGCTTTTTTTTTCGGCGCCGGAAATCCTGCGCGAGGAGGCCCTTTTTCAAGGCGCGAACGCGCTTAAGCCGCCGAAATCGATGCGCCGAAGCGAAATACGGCGCGCGGGAGTGCGGCTTTTCGCGAAAGGCGGCGCGCGCGCGGCGGATTTGGGCGGCGCCGAGGCGCGAAGGGAAGGCGGCGAGGTGATCCTTTCGCGCCGGAAGACGGCCCGGCCTGCAAGCGAACGCGGTTTTGCGCTGTTGATTATTACGCCCGGCTCATATACTCTTGATGATATGGTATTGGAAGCGCGGGCGCTTGCGCAGGGCGAAATCGCCGGCCTGGGCGCCGGCGAATTTGTCGCCGCGCTTCCGGCGGTGATACGGCCGTCGCATAAGGAAGACAAAATCGGCCGGGAAACGGGCGGGCGCGCCGGTCGCGAGATATGCGCCGGGGACGCTCTGGGAACGGCGGCGCTTTTCGACGCGGAAGGCAGGATCGCCGCGCGAAGGGAAGAGCTTCCGGAGCGCCCGGCGTCTTGGGCGATCATCGGAACAAGGATGACAAAAAATGCCGATTCCGCAAGCCGGTCGGCGCTCTTATAAAGGAGCAACGGAGATACAGATGTTCAACGAACAAAACGACGATCAGTCCAAACAGCAGAGGCCCTCAGGCCCGCGCTCGCCTTTGCCGGGCGGAAAGCCCAGCCCCATTCTGATGATCTTTTTCATCGTGATGACCGTGGGTTTTATCGCGTACTTTTTCCGAGGGAGCGCGCCGGCGACTCAGATGGTAAGCTACACGGAATTCATGCGCTATCTTGAATCGGGCCTAGTGGAATCCGTAACCATAAGCGACCAGCACATCATGGACGTGGGGCTGCGCGGCGGCGCGGCCGGCCAGGACCAAGTAATGCGAAGGACGCGCATTCCCTACCACGACCCGGCGCTCCTTTCCGCGCTGATGGAACGTGGCGTGAACGTTACCGGCGCCGTGGCGCGGCCCTCGGTCTGGAGCCTCCTTTTGAGCCTTCTGCCCTGGCTTATAATCTTTGGCGTTATCTTTTTCATGTATCGAAACATGCCGGGCGGCGCGAACCGCGCCTTTCAGTTCGGCAAAAGCAGGGCCAAGCGCTATCAGGACGAGGGAAAAAAGGTCGTTTTCGCCGACGTGGCCGGCCAGAAGGACGCGAAGTACGAGCTCGAGGAGGTCGTCGCCTTCCTAAAAAGCCCGGAAAAATTCACGAAAATGGGGGCGCGCATTCCCAAGGGCGTTTTGCTGGTCGGGATGCCCGGCACGGGAAAAACCCTTATGGCGCGCTCGGTGGCCGGAGAGGCCGGCGTGGCGTTCTTTCACATGTCCGGCTCAGACTTCGTGGAAATGTTCGTCGGCGTGGGCGCGAGCCGGGTTCGCGACCTTTTCGAGCAGGGCCGAAAAAGCGCGCCCTGCATTATTTTTATCGACGAGCTTGACGCGGTGGGCCGAACGCGCGGCGCCGGCTACGGAGGCGGCCACGATGAGCGCGAGCAAACCCTCAACCAGCTCCTCGTCGAGATGGACGGCTTCGATTCCAAGGACGGCGTGATAATCCTCGCCGCGACGAACAGGCCGGACGTTCTGGACCCGGCGCTTTTGCGGCCGGGGCGCTTCGACAGGCAGGTCGTGGTTGCCATGCCGGACATAAAGGAACGCGAGGCGATCTTGCAGATTCATTCGGCTAAAATAAAGATTAGCAAGGGAGTGGACCTGGCGCGCATCGCCCGCGCCACGCCTGGGATGAGTGGCGCGGACATCGCCAACCTTGTCAACGAGGCAGCGCTTTTCGCCGCGCGCAAGGACAGGGCCGAGGTGGAAACGCTGGACTTCGAGGAGGCCCGCGACAAAATACTGATGGGAGTGGCGCGAAGCACCCTTGCCATGTCCGACAAGGAGCGCAGAATGACGGCCCTTCACGAGGCCGGCCATACTATCCTCCATTATTACCTCAAGAATTCAGATCCGCTCCACAAGGTAACGATAGTGCCGCACGGCCGCGCGCTGGGCATGGCCGTTTCGCTGCCGGAAGAGGACAGCTACACGCGCACGAAGGGCTGGATCGAGGACAGAATCGCGCTCTGCTACGGCGGCTGGCTTGCCGAAAAGCTCTTTTACGGCGAGACGACGACCGGCGCGAAAAACGACATTCAGACCGCGACGGAGCTTGCGCGCCGGATGGTCTGCGAGTGGGGAATGGCCGAGGATCTGGGGCCTGTGGCCTACGGGCAGGAAGAGGCGCCGATTTTCCTGGGCAAGGAGATCGCGCGGCATCAGGACTATTCCGAGGAGACGGCGCGCGGCATAGACAAGGCGATACGGGAGATTCTCGACGACGCGCGCGCCCGCGCCGAGGAAATCGTCTACGGAAACCGCGACGGGGTTGAGGCAATCGCGAACGCGCTTCTGGAAAGGGAAACGCTTACCGACGACGAGGTGCGCGCGGTTTTGAACCTGCCGCCGGCGCCGCCGCGCGAGGAGGACGAGGCACCGAAGCCGTCGCCTGCGCAGCAGGCGGGCGAATCTTCGCCGCAAAACGAGGCGGATTCCGGCGCGGATGCCGATAATATAGAATAAAATATTATCGAGGTGCCCATGAATTTGCCTTTCGCGCCGCGCCGCGCCAGCGTTTTTTTTGCCGCCTGCGCTTTTGCGCTTGCCGCTTCCGGCGCGCAGGCGCAGTCCGGCGCATTCCCCCCGGCCGGGGATCAGCTTGTCGCGCAGCGATACATTCTGACGGCGGAGGAAGCCTTCGCGCAAGGCCGCGGGGACTGCGCGCTGGCCGTTCTTCTGCGCGCGAACGACTTTGCCGACGCGTCTTCCGACGTTTCCTACCTGCTTGCTCTCGCGCGCATCGATCAGGGCCACAGCCGGCTTTTGTCGCTTGCCGCGATCGAAAGCGCCCTTGCCACCAACAAATGGATGCGTTACGGGGAGGCGCAGGCCTTGGAGCTTCAGGCCGGCCTGCTCGTCGATCTGCGCCGCTTTTCCGTCGCGCTGGGCGCCTTGGACGCGCGGGCGGCAATCGCCAGCGAAAACGCCGAAACCACGCTTCTTCGCCTGCGCGCGCTTAAGGGCCTTGCGTTTGACGGCCCGTCCATTCCTCGCTCTTACGCGGCGGATTTTCGCGCCCTCGCGACGCAGGCCGTAAACATGAGCCCCCGCGATCCGCGCCCTTTGCGCCTGCTTTTCGAGTACGCGCTGCAGGTGGCCGGATCGCCGGGCCCGCAGGACATCGCCTTGATCGAGCTTGGCCTTAGGCGCCTGCCGTTTTTGCTCGACCTGGATCCGGATCTTGCCTGGCTCGCCGCGCCCTTTATCGGCGACCTGGAAGAGGCAAGGCGGCTTTTGCTGGCGTATCGCGCCGGCTCGATTGGCCCGCTTCCCGGCTTTTTGCCCAACCCGGCCTCGATTCCCCTGGCCCTGAACCTCGGCCTTTTGGACGACTTTCACGCGGTGGACGAGCTTTTCGCCTGGGGCGAGGCGGCCGAGATTGACAGGGAAATCGTGAACGCCGTGGCCGGCCTTCTTCGCGGCAACGCCGGCCGGGACGCGCTTGCGCTGGGCCTTCATTCCTTTACCGGCGCGATCGTCGGCGACGAAAACCGCGACGGCATAATCGAAAGCCGCGCCGTTTTCCGTAACGGCTTTTTGCAGGCCCTTTACCTGGACCTGGATCAGGACGGCGTGGCGGACTGGATTGTAAGCTTTGACACCGGCCTTCCTTCGCGCGGCGAATTTATCGCCCTGCCGGATGCGTCGTCGCCGCCTACGACGGCGTTGCGGGGCGAAATCGTCTGGGATCGCTATCCTTTCGTTCAGCGCGTGGCCCTGGGAGAGGAAACCTATTTCTTCGCGCCTGGCTCCTTCGCGTATGGCCCCATCCTTTTTGAAAATATTGGCGCGGCGGAAACCTACCAGGGCCTTTTGGTTCCGGCGCGCGATCCGATGAGCGCGGGCCTTACGCGCCACGCGCTTGCGATGGCGGCCTCCTTCGTGGAGCGTCCCAGCGCCGAATTCCCGGACGGGATCGAGCGCGCCTATTTAAGGCAGGGCGTTCCGGTCCTTTCCGAAGTGCGGGCGCAGGGAGTGCTCGTTTCGGTAACGGAATTCGAGGCCGGCTTTCCGGTCGTTCAGCGCGTGGACGTTCTGCGCGAGGGCCGGCTTCAAACCCTGCGGCGCTTTCATCCGGGCAGTCTCGCCCTTATGTCCGTGTCCGTCGACTGGAACGGCGACGGCGAGTTCGAGCTTGTCGAAATGTATCTGGAGGATGGCTCAATTGTTCATAAGTAGGGGTAAACGCTAGGATGAGGATGAGGGCGCCCGTTGTTTTTTTCTCGCTGGTCGCGGCTCTCGCGCTTTCCTGCCAAACCGGGCAGAGCGTCGGGAATGCGAGGCGCAGCACCGTCGAAATACGCATTGACGAAATCCTGGCGCAGATCGACGAGGATCCGGTTCGGGCGATAGATCTTATTCATTCATACCGCGAGATTTACCGGGTGGGCGCAGGCTACGAGCGCGAGGCCGCGCTTCTTGAAATGGAAGAGGAAGCGACGCGCAACCTTCGCGGGCTTTTGGAGCTTGCCATGGAAGAAGAGCGCTGGGACGACGCGGCATCGCTGGCGCGCTCGCTTTCGAACGTGGAGCAAAGCGGCTTTTCGCAGTGGGAGGCGCGCTTTGCCCTGGCCCATGCGCTTGCAAGCCTTGAAAAGGGCGACAACCTGAGCGCCTTTATTTCCGGCGCCCGCGCTCACCAGCTTGCGCCGCTTTCCGCCGAAAACGCGCTGCGCTTTCTGCGGCGCGCCGTCGAGGGCCGGCAGCGCGGAACGGCGGCCTTTTTCCACGCGGCCCTGAACCGGGCCGGAGGCTCGGCGCCGGCGGATCTAAGGGAATACGCCCTGGGCTCCGATTCCCCGGCGGACATGCTTAAAGGCGTCGCCACGGTGATCGTGGATCGGGGGTTTCGTTCGGATAGAGGCCGGATGGTGCAGGACCGCTCGCTCGGCTCGGCGTTCTTCGTCGATTCCTCCGGGCTTTTGATCACCAATTACCATGTCATCGAAAGCGAGGTCGATCCCTCGTTCAGGGGAAATTCCCGGCTTTTTATACGAATGGGCGACGCGACAAGCCCGCGAATCCCGGCGCGCGTGGTCGGCTGGGACAAAACGCAGGACCTCGCGCTTATCAGCGCTCCGGCTCGAAGCGAATTCGCCTTTTCCGTGATTGACAGAAAGGTTCCGGCCATTGGGGAAACGGTGATCGCCATGGGATCTCCCCTGGGCCTGGAGCAAACCGTTACTTCCGGCATAGTTTCGTCGCTTTCGCGCGGCTTTTTTCTGCAAGTCGGGGAAGCGATGCAGATCGACGCGGCGGTAAACCCCGGCAATTCCGGCGGGCCGCTGGTGGATTCTTCCGGCCGGCTTGTCGGCGTGGTTTTCGCCGGCTCGCCGCAGTTTTCGGGGCTTAATTTCGTGATACCGGCGGAGCGCCTTTTGGCCGCGCTGCCGGCTCTGATCCGGGGCGGAAGGGCCGCGCGGCCTTGGTTCGGCTCCGTAGTCGGCGAAACCTTTTCCGGCGCGGAGATCATCTACGCGGCGCCGAATTCCCCGCTGGCAAGGCATCGCGTGCCGGAAGGAAGCGTGATCGTGTCGGTAAACGGCCGGGAAGTACGCGCGCCGCAGGGCCAGCTTGTTTCGGCCACGCAGGACACGATTTTTGCCACGCGCCCCGGCGAGCTCGTGGCGCTTGAGACGCTGGAAGCCGACGGCCAAGTCCGCCGCCGCCTGATCATGACCGTCGAGCGGCCGGACCTGCCGCTGCTCGGCGCCGTTCAAACCGACAGCCGGGACAGGCTTGCCACCCCGTTTTTTGGAATGAGCCTTTCGCATGTTGGCGGAAGCGGCCGCTTGGCGCGTTTTAGCGTGGAAAGGGTGATGCGCGGCTTTTTCGCCGACAACGCCGGCATTTCCGTGCAGGACACCCTAACAATCCGCAGCATGCGCGTAATCGAGGACTTTATCGTCATGGAACTGAACGTGCGAAAGCGCAACATGGGCTTTATGGACGTTTCCATGCAGTTCGCGGTCTTCTTGGATTCGCCTGACACGTTTTAAAGCCGGGTTTTGACGTTGCCGGACTTATGCTGGGAGATCGATCTTTCCAGATGTTCGGCGTTTGCCCGGCTGGACAGCAAATAGCCGGTTTCCCTAAGGCTGTCATATTCGTCGATGGAAAGCAAAACGACGTTTTCGCTGTTTTTTCGGGCGATTATGAGCGGCGCCTTGTCCTGAAAAACCTTATCGACATAGCTCTCCAGGTTTTGCTCTAAGTCCGAATAAGTTACTGCATTCATGGCTTTTCTCCTATCGCAATATAACCCATAGCGAATGGCTTGTCAATTTTGGCGAAGGAGGCGGGCTTTAGGGTGACGCGGCGGCGATACCGTATTGCCGCTCCCCATGCCGAAAAGGCCATTGCTTTTTTCGCTTAAAATTGATATCCTTTCGTGATGAGTTGCTGGTTGGCTTTGAGCGATAACAATCCATTCCTGGCCGAAGCTCAGGGCTCGTTAGATCAATCCTTCGAATCTCTTACAGCGCTTTCAATTTAAAAGGAGTTTACAATGAAAAATGTATTTTTAGCCCTCGCGCTGGCCGCGATACTCGGGCTTTCGATGGCGGCCTGCAAGAACGGCAACAATGACAACAGCGGCGGATCAACGACCTATACCGTAACATACGACAAGGCCGACGGATCCCCGCGCGATCCAGGCGTTGCCGTTTCGGGCGGGGGAAAAGTTGCCGCGCCGACAATGCCCACGCGGGAATTCGACTTTTCCGTCGCCGGCCTCTGGAAGGAGCCGTATCAGCCTTACGTTTTTGAAGGCTGGTACGACGGCGATGAAGAATGGATTTTTGAGTCCAACACCGTTACCGCCAACGTTACCTTGACGGCGCGCTGGAGCCCGCCTGCGTCCGAACCCCTCGTTCCGCTTGGAGGCCCGAGCATCGTCGCCCAGGCGATTTCCCACATTAACGCGCCGGGCAACCAAGGCGTATACACGCTGGCGCTCGACGCGAGCCTGAATATCGGCGCCGTCCAGAACATAGAGGCGGGCCGGGACCTGACCATCATCAGCACGGGCGGGGAGCGGACGATACATTATGTTGGAACCGGCGGCTCGATTTTTTCGCTTAGCGCCAGCGGGACAACCTTGAGGCTTAAAAGGAATATCACCCTTAGAGGGATTGAATCGAACAACGCCCCGCTTGTGAACATAGCCGGAGGCGGAATGCTGACGCTGGAGACCGGGGCGAAGATTGTCGGCAATACAAGCGGCGGCGGCAGCGCGGTGAGCCTTGCTGGAGCGGGAACTACATTTGTCATGTACGGCGGCGAAATCTCGGGCATGACAAGCGCGGGCGCAAACGCCGCCGCCGTGCGCATAGCGGATGGCGCCACCTTTACCATGAACGGCGGGATAATCCAGGGCAATACGGCCAGCGGCGATAATTCCGGCAGCGGGGCGCTGGTTACCGGCGCCAACAGCGTCTTTACCCTGGAAGGCGGCAATATCTCGGGCATGACGAGCTTGGGCGCAAACAGCGCTGCGGTGCGCGTAGCGGATGGCGCCACGCTCAACATGAATGGCGGAAAGATCCATGAAAATACGGCCAACGGCGCTAGCTCAGCCGGCGGCGTGATCCTTTCCGACGGCTCTTTTACCATGCGCGGCGGCGAAATTTCCGGCAATACGGCCGGCGGCGCTGACTCGAAAGGCGGGGTGCTGGTTACCGGCGACAACAGCGTGTTTACGCCGGAAACCGGCTTAATCCAGGGCAATACGCCCGGCGATCGTTAGGGAACCGCTGATTTAATAAGGAATTCAGCGGTTCCTGCGTACCTGCGGTACGATGGCTTCTGCTCGCTGATGCTGCGCAGAAGCGGTTAAGTAGCACTGATTAAACCCCCATTGGGTTTAGTCAGTGCTTCCTTGGTGCGGGCCCTGGCGCGGGATATGGGTATTGCCATTTTCGCTTAAAAATAATACTAGAGTTGTTCGGCAACTTGGTTATTTGCCGAACAAGTCTATTTTTTCGCATGAGTGGCGCGTTCTTTTATGACACTGTTTATTCGAAAGGAGAAATCAATGATAAAGAAATTTGCTGTTTCAATCGTTTTTGTATTTGTCGCGGGTTTGGGATTTTCGCAAACAAACTTTGAAAATATGCCAAAGCATACAATTACCGTCGATTTGGGCCCAACAATTATCGGAGCGCTTTATGGCGCACTATTGAACGACATTTCGGCAGTTGACGGATCGTTCGGGTTTGGGATTGGGGTGCAATATGAGCATCAAATCCATCCGCAGATAAGCGCCGCGGTAAGGTTTGCCTATCTGGGAATTAGAACGGACTTTGACATATCTAACGATGAAATAATTTCACCAAAGATGTCATCCTTTTCGATAGAGACGCATGGCCGGTTTTTTCCTTTTGCCAGGGCGTTCTTTGTAAGCGGCATGTTAGGCTATGGGAATTTTACGCTTAGCGGTCTTGCCGGGGATAATGTGAACACTGATCGCGCTTGGATGAATTACCTTAAGATGGGGGCCAGAGCTGGCTGGCGAATTAATTTCGGCGAAAACGGCGGGCTTACCTTCGAGCCATCGCTGGGATATTTTTGGGCTTTTGAATACAGTGGAACTTTAGGCAGGATATTATCCAATAGCCCCGAAGACGCGGCGCTTTTTGACATGGGCGCGAAGGAAGCCGCGGAGAATTTTTTTATTGGCGGCCCGCGCGTGACGCTGGCTTTGGGCTGGAGATTCTGATCCCTTAACCCCTCCGATCAAGCATTGCCCTCCGACTTGATCGGAGGGTCGGCGCGCAGCCGCGAAGCGGGTGACGGTGAGCGCATGCCGTCATGCGCGCCCTTTGATCCCTTGGCAAGCAAGCATGGAGTTTTGTCGCTTCGCCAGGCGGAGCGGCAAAACTCCGAGGCAAGGCTCCGCAGGAGCCTTGGACCTGACATTTTCGCCAAAAATGTCATGAACGATTTTTTCAAAAAAAGGCTTGACTACATTGCTCGGGGATGATACTCTTCCGCTGTGAGTAACGGACTTATTTTGAACGGCAGTAATTTTATCCTCAGCGGAAGCGTCGGCACTCGGCACTCGGCACTCGGCACTCGGCACTCAAGTATACTGGCTATGCGAATCTTTTTCTAGCGCTTTTTCGTCATTTAATGTTTTATATTCTTATTTTTTCTCTTTTTTTGTCATTGGGATGGGATTTTTCCGTCTGTAAATATCCACGTCCGTAGCGGCGGGTAGTCTTTCAAGGGGTTGTTGCGGCCTAGGAACCGTGGCGACCGATCAAAAGGAGTGTTCTCGATGAGGAATGGTTTTTCGGTTTTCGCGCCGGTCGCGATGATGGCGCTTGCCCTGGGCTTTAGCGCTTGCCCCAATCCGGGCGGCGGTATTGGCCCGATTGTGGCTTTGACGACGATCGAAGCGGCCAACGT
>WRAL01000013.1 GCA_009780285.1 Treponema sp. | reverse complement strand
TTTTCGCCGCCGGCGACGCGAACGGCCGGCACATGCTCGCGCATGTCGCCTATCGCGAGGCCGAAGTCGCCGTGGCCAACATTCAAGGCGCGCGCGAGATAATGGAATACGGCGCCATTCCGTCGGTGATCTACACGAATCCCGAAGCCGCCGGCATAGGCGAAACCTTGGAAAGCGCCAAGGCGCGCGGACTAGACGCGACCGAGATAAAACTTCCGATGCAGTATTCCGGGCGCTTCCTCGCCGAAAACGAGGACGGCGCAGGGCTTTGCAAGCTCGTGGTCGCGGACGGCAGGCTTGTCGGCGCGCACATGCTGGGCAATCCGTCCTCGGAAATCGTTTCGACTCTGGCCGCGATCCTTTTCCGGCAAATGAGCGTAGAGCAAATAAAAAAAATAATTTTTCCGCATCCAACCGTGGCGGAAATCATAAAGGAGGCCCTGTTCCATGCCTAAGAACCAGTTTATAGACCCCGCCAAAGCGCGCGCGGCCGGAGAAATCAAATTCGATCCCATTCCGCTTAACGTCTATCAGAAACCCTTCGCGCAGTCCGCGAAAGGTTTTTCCAAGGACGATCTTCTTGGGATTTTTCACGACATGCAGATGATTCGCGAGTTCGAGGGAATGCTTTATTCCGTGCGAACGACGAAGCAGTACAACGGCATCCAGTACGTGTACACAGGACCTGCGCATCTGTACACCGGGCAGGAAGCCGCCGCAGTGGGAATGGCCTACACGCTTGGCGACGACGACATAATTTTCGGATCGCATCGCAGCCACGGCGAGGTTCTTGCCAAGGGCTACGCGGCGATCAAAAAACTTAGCGATAACGCCCTTGTCGAAATAATGAAAGCCTTTAACGGCGGCGCGCTTCTCTCGGCAGTCGAGCCGCGCAACAAGTCAGGCAGCGCAAAGGATCTTGCCTCGGACTTTTTGCTTTACGGATTCATGGCGGAGCTTTTCGGCCGGGAAAACGGCTTCACGCGCGGGCTTGGAAATTCCATGCACGTTTTTTTCACGCCCTTCGGCATCTATCCGAACAACGCCATCGTCGGCGGCTCGGCCGGCATCGCCACAGGAGCCGCGCTTTACAAGCGCTCAAACGCAAAGCCCGGCATCGTGGTCTGCAACATAGGGGACGCGTCGCTGGGCTGCGGCCCAGTGTGGGAGGCGCTGAACTTTGCCGCGCAGGATCAGTTCTCCTCGCTTTGGGACGAGGCGCATTCCGGCGGCCTGCCGATCATTTTTAATTTTTTCAACAATCAATACGGAATGGGCGGGCAAACTTCCGGCGAGACCATGGCTTACGGCGAGCTGGCGCGCGTTGGCGCCGGCATTTCCCCCACGCAGCTTCACGCCGAGCGCGTCGATGGCTACAATCCCTTCGCCGTGATCGACGCCTTCGCGCGCAAGCGCAAGATAATCGAGGCGCGAAAAGGGCCGGCGCTTCTGGACACGCTTACCTACCGTTTCGCCGGCCACTCGGCGACCGACGCCTCGACCTATCGCACGAAGGAGGAAATCGAGGCCTGGCAAAACGTCGATTCGATCAAGAGCTTCAAGGAAGGGCTTGTTTCCGCGAAAATCGCCGGAGCCGGCGAGCTTGAGGCCATCGAGGAAAAGATAAAGGAAAGAATCACAGCGATCATGCGCCTTGCCATCGATGACGGCGCATCCCCGCGCATGAACCTGGAAAAAGATCCGGACGGAGTGCGCCGGTTTATGTTTTCAAATCGCAGCGTCGCGCGCATGGAGGCGAGCGAGCCGGATGTATGCGCGCCTAAGGAGGATAATTCCCGACTGCAAAAGCTGAAGGCAAAATCCCGCTCGGCCATAGGCGAGGACGGCAAGGAAATTTCCAAGCTAAAACAGATCAATATTCGCGACGCGCTTTTTGAAGCGATTATTGACAAGTTTTACGAAGACCCGACTCTTATAGCCTTTGGCGAGGACAACAGGGATTGGGGCGGCGCCTTCGGCGTTTACGGCGGCCTTACCGAATCGATTCCGTATCACCGTTTTTTTAATTCGCCCATTTCCGAGGGAACGATAGTCGCGGCGGCCGTTGGCTACGCGCTTTGCGGCGGGCGCGCGATCCCTGAGCTTATGTACTGCGACTTTTTGGGCCGCGCAGGGGACGAGGTTTTCAATCAGCTTGCGAAGTGGCAGGCGATGAGCGCCGGCGCGCTTGCCATGCCCGTGGTCCTGCGCGTTTCGGTAGGATCGAAATACGGCGCGCAACATGCGCAGGACTGGACTTCCCTTACCGCGCACATTCCCGGCCTTAAAGTGGTTTTTCCCGCCACGCCTTACGACGCGAAAGGGCTTATGAACGCCGCGCTTGCGGGCACCGATCCCGTGGTGTTTTTTGAATCGCAAAGGCTTTACGACACCGGCGAGCTTTTTCACGAGGGCGGGGTTCCCGAAGGCTACTATGAAATCCCCATCGGCGAGCCGGAGGTAAAAAGGCAGGGAAAGGACATAACGATTCTGACGGTGGGCGCAACGCTTTACGTTGCGCTTGAGGCGGCTAAGCAATTAGAGGAAAAATTCGGCCTTAGCGCGGAAGTGATAGACGCGCGCAGCCTTGTTCCCTTTAATTACGAAAAAGTGATGGAATCGGTGAAGAAAACCGGCCGCGCGGTTCTTGTCAGCGACGCTTGCGAAAGAGGCGCGCATGTTTCCGATCTCGCGCGCAACATCACCGAGCTTTGTTTTGACTGGCTTGACGGCCCGCCGGTAGTCGTCGCCGCTCCTAACGTCATTTGCCCTTGCCCGGAGCTTGAGGAATATTACTATCCCCAGCCCGGATGGATTCTGGACGCGATAAACGAAAAAATACTTCCGCTTCCGGGACACGTCGCGCGAATGAATTTTACGAACGTGGAAAAAATCCGCAGGGAGAAAAACGGAATATGAAAACGATCGCCGTAAGGCTTTACGGCCGGGACGATCTGCGCATGGAGGCTTTCGAGCTTCCGCCGATTGCCGAGGACGAAATTCTTGCGAAGGTTATTTCGGACAGCATTTGCATGTCGTCCCACAAGGCGGCGAAACAGGGCGCGGATCATAAGCGCGTTCCTGCGGACGTGGCGCAGAATCCGATAATCATAGGCCATGAATTTTGCGGCGAGCTTGTGGAGGTGGGCGCTAAATGGCGCGGCCGGTTTAAGCCCGGCGACAAGTTCGCGATCCAGCCTGCTTTGAACATGCCGGAAAACATTCACGCCGCGCCGGGCTATAGCTTCGCGCATATAGGCGGCAGCGCGACTTATGTCGTGATTCCCTCGGCGGTCATGGAGCGCGGCTGCCTGCTTCCTTACGGCGGCGAGGCGTTCTACCACGGCTCGCTGGCCGAGCCTATGAGCTGCATCGTCGGCGGCTTTCACGTAAATTATCACACGAAGCCCGGAAGCTACGTTCACCTGATGGGAATAGTCGAGGGCGGAAAGATGGCGATTTTGGCCGGCGCGGGGCCTATGGGCCTTGGCGCCATAGACTACGCGATCAACTGCGCGCGCAGGCCGTCCTTGATAGTCGTTACCGACATTGACGAGGCGCGCCTTGCATCGGCCGAGCGCATTTATTCGCCTGAGCGCGCCGCGAAAAACGGCGTTAGGCTTGTTTACCTAAACTCGCCGGACAATGCGAAGCTGATGGAAACCTCCGGCGGCTCCGGCTACGACGACGTGTTCGTTTACGCGCCCGTCGCGCAGGTCGTGGAGCAGGCCGACGCGATTCTTGCCTACGATGGCTGCCTTAACTTTTTCGCCGGGCCTACGAACCCGGAATTTTCGGCCAGGATGAATTTCTACGCCGTTCACTACGGCGCGACTCATGTTGCCGGAAATTCCGGCGGGAACACCGACGACCTTATCGAAAGCCTTGAAATGATGGCCGCGAAAAAAATCGACCCTTCCGCGATGATAACCCACATTGGCGGGCTTGACGCGGTGGCCGAGACGACTCTGAATCTTCCCAACATTCCGGGCGGGAAAAAGCTGATTTACAATCAAATTTCCATGCCGCTTACCGCGCTCGCGGACTTCGCGCGCCTTGGCCAAACGCAGCCGCTTTTCGCGCGCCTTGCGCAATTGGTCGGGGAGAACGGCGGGCTTTGGAGCGCCGCCTGCGAAAAATACCTTTTGTCCCAAGCCACGGCGATTACGGCAAGCGAGGCTTGATCCTATGAAACGTTTGCAGGACAAAGTCGTCGTAGTAACCGGCGCGGCGCAGGGTTTCGGCGAGGGCATCGCGCGCTGCCTGGCCGAGGAGGGCGCGCGGATCGTCGTCGCGGACATCAATCACGAGCTTGCCCTGCGCGCCGCCGAGGGCTTCGGCGGCTGGGCCTGCGCCGTTGACGTTACGAGCGAGGCGCAGGTCAAAAGCCTTGTCGATCGGACGATGGAAAAATTCGGCCGTCTTGACGTTTTCGTCTCGAACGCCGGAATCCTTAAAGCCGGCGGCATCGAGGAGATGACGCTGGAAACCTTCGAGCTTGTTACAAGGGTCAACTACACGGCCTTTTTTCTTTGCGCCAAACACGCCGCCGCCGCGATGAGGCGCCAGAGGGCCGAGCATCCGGAGCGGATTTTCGACATTATCGAGATTAACTCGAAGTCGGGGCTTGAAGGCTCCAACAAAAACTTCGCCTACGCGGGAAGCAAGTTCGGCGGCATCGGGCTTGTCCAATCCTTCGCGAAGGAGCTTGTGGACGACGGCATAAAGGTAAACGCGATTTGCCCGGGCAATTTTTTCGAGGGGCCGCTTTGGTCGGACCCTGAAAAAGGGCTTTTCGCGCAGTACCTTCGCGCGGGGAAGGTTCCCGGCGCGCGAGGCATCGAAGACGTGAAAAAGTCCTACGTTTCGAAGGTGCCGATGGGACGCGGCTGCGCGCCTTTGGACGTGGCCCGCGCGATCCTTTACTGCGTGGAACAGCAGTACGAGACCGGCCAGGCCATTCCGGTTACCGGCGGGCAGAATATGCTGAAATAATCTCCGGGCGAAAGGCTTAAAGCCTTTACGGGAGCTTCGCCTCGCAAACTCCGCGCGGCCAGTAGAGCAAGGAGAGGGGCGCGAAAAGGGAAAAACGAGCCGAAAGCGCGTTATTTTTGGGGCTTTCGCTTGTTTTGTAGTCAGGAAGGCAAAATGCCGCGATTCGCGAAGCTTCTTTCGGCGAGGTTGTTTTTTGGGCTCGCAGGCATTAGAATTTACGTAGGAACGATGAACAACGCAAAAGTGGATTACGACAAAGTTTTCAGCCGGTTTTCGGATACCGGCGGCTTCGCAAAAACCTCCGTTCGCCGGGGCCTTTCCAGCGCGCAGAAGGTCGCGCTGAATCGCAGGGGGAACGAGCTTTTTAATTCCGGCGAGGTCGAGGCGGCCAGGCGGATTTTCGAGGCCACCGGCTATTCCGACGGGCTTTCCAGGGTGGGCGACAGCTACAGGGCGCAGAACCGCTTCCTAGACGCGCTGCGCATGTATTGGATGGCTCCGGATCGCGCCAAATGCGAGCCATTGTTCGAGCGGCTGGCCGCTATCATACGAAATCTTGCGCGCGAGGACGAGGCTATTTCAGATGAGTGACATTACAAAACACCCCCAGGAGCGCGAGGGCGCCGAGGGCGAGCAGGACGCGCGGATGGACATTTCCGTCGTCTCGAAGGCCGGCTACAAGCTCCTTAGGGAAAACAAGCTCGCCGAGGCACGGGAACGCTTCCAAAGCATTCTCGCCATAGACCCGGCCAACAACTACGCGCTGGTGGGCCTGGGCGACGCGGCGCGCAAACAGGGCGACAGCGCGCAGGCCATCGCGCTGTACCAGCGCTGCCTTGAAAGCCATCCCGGGAACACCTACGCGCTTTTTGGCCTGGCGGACTGCTTCAAGGCGCTGGACCGGCACGAGGAGGCGATCAAGGCCTGGGAAAAGTACCTTGAAAGCGACTCGGGGAACATCACCGTGCTTACCCGCGTCGCCAACGCCTACAGAAAGATCAAGGATTTCGCCAAGGCCAAGGCCGCCTTTATGCGCGTCCTGGAAATCGAGCCGGACAACCCCTACGCGATCACCGGCCTTGGGCACCTGCACTACGACTTCAAGGAATACAGGGAGGCGCTTTCCTATTGGGACAGGATGACGCGGCTAAGCCTGAAAGAGTCCGACGTGCGGGTCCTTACCTCCATAGGAAACTGCCACCGCAAGCTGAAAACCTTCGCCGAGGGAGTCCAGCCCTTCGAGCTGGTCCTGAAAAGGGAGCCTCGCAATTTTTACGCGATTTTCGGCCTGGCGGACTGCTACCGAGGGATGAGCCGGCACGGCGACGCGCTGCGCTACTGGAAGCTCCTCTTGGAGCAGGAGCCGGACAACAAGGAAATCCTTACCCGCTCCGGCGACGCGCACAGGAGCATGGGCGAGCTTGAGGTCGCGCGGGATTTCTACGACCGCGCGCTGGCCGTCGGCTTCGACGTCTACGCGGCCCTGGGCATCGCCCTGGTGTCCAAGGAACGGCGCGACTTTTTGGACGCGTCGCAGAGGCTGCGCGTCCTTCTGGCCCGCGAGCCCAGCAACCAAAGGGTCGTCGCCGAGCTTGTCAGCTGCCTGATTAAACTAGGCGAAAGGCAGGAGGCGCTGGACACGCTGAAGCAATTCCAGAGCGCGAACGGGCCATCGGCGCAAATCACCGAGATGCTGCAAAGAATCTAGCGCGATGGAAGCGCTTCCCGTCCTTTGCGGAATGCCCTTGGCCGAGCTTGCCGAGCGCCTTCGCCCCGAGCCGCGTTTCCGCGCCGCCCAGGTTTTCGCCTGGATCGCGCGGGGCGCGCGTTCCTTCGACGAAATGAGCGACCTTCCGGCGCCCCTGCGCGCCCGGCTTGCCGGCTCCTTCCTTTTACGGCCCCAGGCCGCCGAGCAAAGGCTTTCCGACCCGGACGGCAGCGCCAAGCTGGCCTTGGAATTTTCGGACGGCAGGCGCGCCGAGGCGGTTCTTCTTTCCGATTCGGGGAGCGACGGCGGGCGGCCCAGGTTTACCGCATGCCTTTCCACCCAGGCCGGCTGCCCCTGCGCCTGCGTCTTCTGCAAAACCGGAAGCATAGGCTTTAAGCGAAACCTTGGCGCCGACGAAATCGTCGAGCAGTTTCTCCGGCTTAAATCCCTTGCCCTGGAAAAAATCGGCGACTCGCGCGGGGAGGCAAGGCCGGTTTCCAACATCGTCGTGATGGGAATGGGCGAGCCGCTTTTAAACCTGGACGCGCTAAGCCGGGCGCTGGCCGTTATCTGCGACCGGCAGGGCGAGAATCTGTCGCGAAGGCGGATCTGCGTTTCCACCTGCGGGCTGCCGGCCGGCATCAGGGCCCTTGCCGACGGCGGGCTAATGGCAAAGCCAAGGGCCGCGCCGCTGGCCCGCCTGGCGCTGTCGCTTACCACGGGGGACGAGGAGCTGCGGCGCAGGCTTATGCCCTTTACCCGGGCCTATCCCTTAAGCGAGGTGAAGGAGGCGCTGCGTTATTTCCAGGCGCGCGGCGGCGGGCGCGTTACGCTGGAGGCCGCGCTTTTGCGGGGGATCAACCTGCGCGAGAAGGACGCCCTGGAGACGGCCAAGTTCGCCCGGGGCATCGACGCGCAGATAAACCTGATCCCCTGGAACCCGGTAAAGGGCCTTGAATTCGAAGGCCGCGCCCTGGCCACCCCCACTCCGGCCGAGGCGGCGGCCTACGCCAGGCGCCTGCGCGAGCTGGGCCTTGCGGTAACCGGCCGCTTCCGCAGGGCTCGCGGGATCATGGGCGCCTGCGGGCAATTGGGGGAATAGGGGGCGCTTATCAGCGCGCCTTGATCCTGTTGACGATGCTGGAATGGTTCCAGTTGGCCGCCGCTTTGTAGGCATCCACGCTGGCTGAGGGAACGAATATTTCCAGGTTTGCCGCCGTGTTGGCAAAAGCGTCTGCATTGACAAGCGTAGGCGGCGTCGCATTGTTGATTGTTATGCTGGCAAGCGCAGTGCAACTATCAAAGGCCCAAGACTCAATGCTCTCTACATTGGGCAGGATCACGGCGGTAAGGGAAGTGACGTTACTAAAAGCACGCCATCCGATAACCCGCGCCTCTGGCAGGTCCGCCTGCGTGATATTTGTTCCAACGAAAGCTGCTTCGCCGATATCCCTTGCCTTTGGCAGGGTAATGCCAGTAAGGGAGGTGACGTCATAAAAGGCATAATCCCCGATAACCTTCGCTTGAGGCAGGTCCGCCCGCGCGATATTTGTTTCGGCGAATGCGGAACCGCCAATAATTGTTGCCTGCGGCAGGCTAATGTCGGTAAGGGATGAGACGGTAGAAAAGGCATTAGCCCCGATAACACGCGCCTCTGGCAGGTTGATATCAGTAAGGGAAGTGACGCCCATAAAGGCACCCCCCCCGATAACCCGCGCCTCAGGCAGGTTCGCCTCGACGATCCTTGTTCCATAGAACGCGGTGATGCCAATATCTGTTGCCTGCGGAAAGTTAATGCTGGTAAGGGAGGCAGCTTCAAAAAAAGCCGCATACCCGATAACACGCGCTTCAGGCAGGGCAATGTCGGTAAGGGCAGCGGCATTGCGGAAGGCATGAGCTCCAACCACGATCACTCCGTTTCCAGTAAAGCGCTGAAGGCCGTTAAAGCCGGCAAAGGCTCCGTTTGTTTCGTCCGTTCCGCTTATTATCGTGCTTACGTCTTGCCCCAGCGTTACCGAACGTATCCTCGATTTGTCTATGCCGGCGCCGGCATGGCCAAAAGAATTCCCGCCCATGCCGGAAAGGTCCAGGTTTACCCAATAACCCTTAACAAGGGTGTAGACCGCCGTCATCGCATTCGCGTCCAGAAGGCTGTAGCCGGTGGGCCTAAAGGTAAAGGCCGTTTCCGTCGTCAAGCCGTCGTTGGCCGGATTCGTCGTCATTGCCGCCACAAAAGCCGGGACAAGGGCATCCATAATCTCGAGTACTGTGGCCCGAGGCGCCGCGCTTCCGCCAGAGGTGCCGTCATCTCCCTTGGGGCCCATAGGACCAGCCGGCCCCTGGCAGGAAATAAACCCAAAGGCCACTATCGCTGCAGACAACTCCAAAATGGCAGCACTTCTTTTCCCGCTGTTTTTCATAACAACTCCTTACTTAAGAGCGGCCTTTTCGTCTTAGGCGGACGACCTGGGCCTTGGGCTAAAACCTACATCTACCGAGGGCTTGCCGTATTACTGAAGCACCTCAAACGCGCCGGTGTAACCGGCGGCACTCCACTGCGCCTCGTACAAAACCAGGGCAGCGGCCGGAACTCGGACATTAAAGGCCACGTGGGCACCGGCAAAGTGGCCGGTTCCACTCAAAATAGGCGGCGAACTCCTGTTGATCTTTACGTGGTTAAGCATGCCACAATTTGCAAATGCGCTGCCGTTGATGACAGCAATATCCGGGCCAATATCCACGATTGTGAGATTTGCGTTATTTTGGAAGGCACTCTCATGGATAATTGTTACCCTAGGCAAGCTTACATAATCAAATTCGGCTCCATAAAAAGCCCTGTGGCCAATGGACGTGGCATTAGTCAGATACAACTGCCCCACCCCGCCAACGACAACCCCGATAAGACGAGTATAAGCAAAGGCCAAATCGCCGATCACCCTTAGGTTGTTCAGGCTTCCCGGAGATGTGAGCGAGCTGTTGTCCCTAAACGCATCTTCATGAATTTGCTCAACCAAGGGTATGTTCAAGCTTTCGAGCGAGGCATTGTCCCTAAAGGCCGAAGCGCCTATCTCCCTAACCTGCGGCAGGCGCAGGGTTGTAAGGCGGGCGTACCTAAACGCCTCCGCCCCAATGCTCGTTACCCTAGGAAGGTCCACCGTCGTAACCACGGCGTTGGCCCCTCTTTCATTGTGGGTGTTGCCGGCAGGGTAAAAAGCCCTATCCCCGATAACCCGCGCCTCCAGCAGGCTCACCTGCGCGATCTTTGTTCCACGGAAGGCTTCGTCCCCGATATCTGTTGCCCTTGGCAGGCTAATATCGGTAAGAGAAACGACGTTAAGAAAAGCCGCATCCCCGATAACACGAGCCTCCGGCAGGCTTGCCAGCTCGATCTTTGTTCCACGGAAGGCTTCGGCGCCTATATCTGTTGCCCTTGGCAGGCTAATATTGGTAAGAGAAACGACGTTAAGAAAAGCCCTATCCCCGATAACCCGCGCCTCCGGCAGGCTTGCCAGCTCGATCTTTGTTCCACGGAAGGCTTCGGCGCCTATATCTGTTGCCCTTGGCAGGCTAATATCGGTAAGGGATGCGGCGTCAAGAAAAGCCCTATCCCCAATAACACGCGCCAGCGGCAGGTCCACCTCCGAGATACTTGTTCTATAGAAAGCTTCATGGCCGATACTTATCGCCTGCGGCAGATAAATGTCGGTAAGGGAGGTGGCCTCACGAAAAGCCCCATCCCTGATAACCCGCGCCTCCGGCAAGTTCGCTTCCACTATTCTTGTCCATTCGAAAGCTCCGGCACCGATAATTCTTGCCTGCGGCAGGTTGATATCGGTAAGACTAGAGGCTCCATCAAAAGCATAATCCCCAACCACGACCACTCCGTTTCCGGTAAAGCTCTGAAGGTTCGAAAAATCCCCAAAAGCTCCGTGCCAGTCGCCCCTTCTGTCCATTATCATGCTTACGTTTTGCCCCAGCGTTACCGAGCGTATCTTAGACTTATCGCCGGTGGGTGTTAAAAAAACGACAAAAGAATTCCCTGTCATGTCGGAAAGGTCAAGATCCACCCAATAGCCCTGGATAAGGGCGTACACCGCCTTCATCGCTTCCTCGTTTGCAAGGCTAAAACCGGCCGGCCTAAAGGTAAAGGCTCTGTCCGCTGTCAGGCCGTCATTGGCCGGGTTCGCCTCCATTGCCGCAATAAACGAGGGGGAAAGCATCTCCATAATCTCGGTCATCGTCGCCAGAGGCGCGTCGCTTCCGCCAGGCGTTCCAGACTCTCCGCTAGGCCCCTGCGCCCCCATAGGGCCCACAAGCCCCTGGCAGGAGGCAAGCCCCAAGGCCAATACCGCCGCAACTAATGCCGTGGCGATGATCTTAGGTCCAACGTTAGTTTTCATAACAGCTCCTTGCTTAGGATCTCCCCTTCCTCATGCATATTTCCATTATATTATTTGTCCGGAATAGTATCAAGGCCATACAGAGAAAAACATATTTCGGAACAAATAGTTCGGAAAGCCCGAGCGAGGCGACGCAATCCCTGCCTATCACGTCATGCTCCGACTTGATCGGAGCATCCAGAGCGAATTGCATTTATCCGAGCTGGACCCTCCGATCAAGTCGGCGCGCAGCCGTGAAGCGGGTGACGGTTTGGGAATAACCGCATTGCAACGAAGCGAAGCAATCCACTAGCGAATCTGCCCAGGGTGTATAGGCCGTGGATTGCTTCATCGCCCTTCGGGCTCCTCGGGGTGGCTTGTATCCACGGCCCACAATGACGGCAGAGCGACGAGCGCCATGCCCTTCAGTCATTGCGAGCGAAGCGAAGCAATCCACTGGCGAATCTGCCCGGCACGTATTGCCGTGGATTGCTTCGTCGTTCTGCGGACTCCTCGGGGTGACTTGTATCCACGGCCCGCAATGACGGCAGAGCGACGAGCGCCATACCCTTCCGCCACCCCGAGCGAAGCGAAGCAATCTGCCCGACTTGATCGGAGAGTCGGAGCATCCATGCCTTTGCCGGCTTGCGCGGTGGACCCTCCTATCAAGTTGGAGCGCAGCAACGAAGCGGGTAACGATAGGGAGCAGGCGCATCACTGCGCGCTCCCACCAGCGCCAGGGTTGCATAACAATGGAGCGTCTTGTACAATTATCTCGGTCTGAAAGACCAAGGAGGCGAATATGAAGCATATTCAAACAACACGGCTTGCGGCCCTCGCTCTTGGAGCCGCGTTTCTTTACGGCTGTTCCAT
Organism: Treponema sp.; assembly: GCA_009780285.1. Taxonomy (GTDB): domain Bacteria; phylum Spirochaetota; class Spirochaetia; order Treponematales; family Breznakiellaceae; genus WQXQ01. The sequence goes on along the minus strand of WRAL01000013.1, from coordinate 1,272 downwards.
GCCGCTCGACGACATGGCCGCCGGGCGCCAGGGCGCGAAGGAGGCGCAGCCCATAGCGTACTTCGTGGACGAAAACCTTGAGCCTGTGGAAGAGGATGTCGGCATAGTAGCCTTTACCGTTCTCGACAAAAGCCCGGGGGCGAGGAACCCCTTGGTCATTTCGCAGGACAATGCCGACGGCCAGTTCGTAAGCATTGCCACAACGCTTGAGAGCGGGGAGGTTGGAATACTCTCTTTCGGCTTCGATGAGGCAAAGGACGGCTCTTCCTTTCCTTTCGCGATGATGCTCAAGATAGGGGACGAAGAATGGCAGCCCTTTGTCATAGGCCCCTATAACCGGGAAAACGAAAGCTTCTCGGTTTACGAGGCCGGATCCTCCGTGCCCTTTGGAACATACAGGCTTCCCAAAGCGGCTTTGGACACGCTCGACGACATTCCAGACATGGCCAAGCCGGAAAACCTGCGCCTTAGGAACCTGCTGATGGCTGCGCTGGTGGCCGACACGATGAGCGCGCGGGACAAGGCCGGGGCTAGGATGGCACGGGGGGCTGGATTAGAGGATGAATCGAAGCAAGGCGTGAATTGGGAGCTCCTTCAAAAGTTTGCAGTGGCTGCCGATGCCTTAGCCGGGGTGGCTTTTGCCTTTGGGGTTGCTGTGCCTCCCTTAGGCGTAGCGGTATTGGCTTACGCCACGATAGTGGTTCTCTTCGGGCCTGAAATCGAGGCTTCCGCGAATGATCCTACGATGGTGGAGCTAAGGCAAACGGGCCAGGTACTCCAGGAAGCAGGTGTGTCGCTACATACTGGTAATTGGTGGGACGTTGCTCGTAGTGCTTCGAATATCCTACAGCAAAATGCCGCACAAGAAGTTAACGCAGCGCAGGGGCAAAATGCTGCGCAAGAAGTTAACGGAGCGCAGAGGCAAAATACTGCGAGCCAAGTTGTCGAAGCTCGCGGGCAAAATACGAATGTAGACAAGGCGAGAGAGGCGGCGGAAACGGCAGAAAATGCTGCTGTTACGGCTACAGCAGCCGCGGATTGGGCTACGTCGGCGGCGGCGGCCGGAGATCCTGTTGGCGCTACGCTAGCATCGGCAGCAGCAACTGCTGCGGCGAATATGGCATCAGATGCCGCCGCCGACGCCGCTTCTTATGCGGCTGCGGCAGATTCTGCTGTAGCTAATGCTTTTGCTGCATCTGCGGCTTTTTCTGCTGTTGTTGCGAGAAATAATGCGGAAAAAGCCGCTGTTGCGGCAGTGGCAGCGGCTGTGGC
>WRAL01000012.1 GCA_009780285.1 Treponema sp. | reverse complement strand
AAAGGCGCAGTAAAGCGCGGAATCTAAAGGAAGTCGGCAGAGTCCGTGTAGACTTTGTCGGCTTCCACCCTTTCCTCCAGGGCCAAATGCTTGCGCCTGGAAATAACGAGTCTTTGAAGCTCCTTCAGCATTTCCTTGTCCACGACTTCGGCGATGGGAAAGACATAGCGCTCGGTCTCGTCGCAGTAGCGTCGGATAAAGGCCCTGTTCGAGACGAAGCCCAGGGACACCATGTTCGAGATGCGGTCGGCCACCTTCAAAACCTTGGCGTTCCATGAGCCATGCTGGAAAACTCGGATAAGGAATTCGTGCTTCTCTTCCGTTGAAGTCCTAGTAACCTCGCGCACAAGCTCGTAGACGGCGTGGCTTTCAAAATCGAGGGAAAGAAGCGCGTTGTGATTGAAATCCAGCACGTCCTCCAGCACGTCGTGAACCACCGAAGCCTTTATAAGAACCGAATCCACGTAGCCGTAATCGATCAGCGTGGCCATCGTGTCCAATTGGTGGCGAAACATGTTCCCCCCGCCATGCCGGGTTTTGCATATCAAGACCGTGGCGATCTGCATGTAGGGCGCAAGGTGCATTTTTTTGAGCACGAGCATTTTCTCGTCGGTCATTGGATTTTCGCGCATTACAGACCTCGCAAATATGTTTCCAGCTTTTCGACGCGCGCCAGCGCGTCCTTAAGCTTGGCCCTTTCGCCGGCGACAAGCTCCGCCGGCGCGTTTCCTACAAATTGCGCATTTTCCAGCTTTGATTCAAGGCCCCGCGCGAAGCCTTTATCCCTCGCAAGCTCCTTGGCGAACTTTTCCTTGAGCGCGCCGGTATCCACGGCCTGCGCGACGAAGACGAAGATCCCAAAGCCGGATCCGGCAAGCCCTATCGCGCCTTCCGGCCGCGCCGTCGCGCCGCCTTCCTCCTCGACCGCTATTTCCAGCTCCCCAAGCCCTGCCATCATTTTTACAAGCTCCTCGCCCTGCCGCAAAAAAGGCTCCGCGTCGGCGCTAACCCGGGCCTGCGCGCGCAGCTTGGCTCCCGGCGGAATCGCGCACTCGCCGCGCAGGGCGCGAATCGCCCGCACGAATTCCTGCAAAAAGGAAAAGCGCGCCTCGTCCTGCGGGCTGTCAAGCTCGGCGCTGCGTTCGGGGTAGGGCGCGCTGATTAAAAGGCCGCGATTTTCGGCGCCGGGCAGCTTTGAATAAATCTCCTCGGTAACAAAGGGCAAAAAGGGATGCAGAAGGCGCAGCGAAAGCGAAAGCGCGTCCAAAAGCACGGTCGCGGCGCGGTCTTTCTCGCGCGCGCCGGCCGCATCGTCGGCGGCCTTCATCGAAAGCTTCGTCGCCTCGACGTACCAGTCGCAAAAATCGTTCCAGAAAAATTCGTAGGCGCTTTGCGCCGCGTCATTAAAGCGATACGAAAGCAGCGCTTCCGTTACGGCGCCGGCCGCGCCCGAAAGCCGCGAGTAGATCCAGCGGTCCACCGGAAGCAGCTCCGGCTTTTCGACGATGGCGCGGCCTTCAAGGTTCATCAATATATAGCGGCTGGCGTTCCAAACCTTGTTCGCGAACTTGGATCCCATTTTAAAGGATTCCTTGTCGACAAGAAGGTCCTGGCCCTGCGCGCAGACGAAGGCAAGCGTGAACTTAAGCGCGTCGGCGCCGAACTCATCGATAAGCTCAAGGGGATCAAGGCCGTTGCCCAGGCTTTTGCTCATCTTTCGCCCCTGCTTGTCGCGCAAAAGGCCGTGAAGGTAGACGTCGCGGAAGGGAGCGCGGCCGGTGAACTCAATGCCGGCCATGATCATGCGCGCCACCCAGAAAAACAAAATGTCGTAGCCGGTTATGACGGCGCTGGTGGGGTAAAAGGCGCGGAAGTCCGCCGTCGTCTGCGCGGGTGATTCCCAGCCCAGAACGCTGAAGGGCCAAAGCCAGCTTGAAAACCAAGTATCCAGAACGTCCTCGTCCTGCGTTATTTCGGCGGAGCCGCAGTGGGCGCAGGCCGCCGGATCCTTGCGCGCGACGGTGGTTTTTCCGCAGGCGCGGCAGAGCCAGGCCGGAATGCGATGCCCCCACCAAAGCTGGCGGCTTATGCACCAGTCGCGGATGTTTTCCAGCCAATGGCGGTAAGTGTTTTCCCATTTTTTGGGATAAAAGACTACTTCGCCCTTTTGCCAGGCGGCCAGCGCCTTTTCGGCAAGCGGCTTCATTCTGACGAACCATTGCTCGGACAAAAAGGGCTCGATTACCGTCGAGCAGCGATAGCAATGCCCGACCGAATGCGCTATGCCTTCCTCGCCGGAAAGCCAGCCGCCGGCTTCTAGGTCCTCGACGATGGCGGCGCGCGCCTGCGCGACCTTCATGCCACGGTATTTTTTCGGCGCCTCGTCGTTCATGGCGCCGGCTGCGTCAAGAACGCTTATCGCCTCAAGGCCGTGGCGCCGGCCGGCTTCCCAGTCGTTGGGATCGTGCGCCGGGGTAATCTTGACCGCGCCGGTTCCAAATTCCTTGTCGACGAAGGAGTCGGCGATCACCGGAATCTCGCGGCCCGTGATCGGCAGCCGGAGTTTTTTCCCGACAAGCGCCGCGTAGCGCGGATCCTCGGGATGAACGGCGACGGCGGTGTCGCCCAAAAGCGTTTCCGGCCGGGTCGTGGCGATTTCGAGGAAGGCGCTTGGGTCGTCGGCAAAAAAATAGCGCAGGCGGTACATTTTGCCCTGCGCTTCCTCATGCTCCACTTCGTCGTCCGCGATCGCCGTGCCGCAGGAGGGGCACCAGTTCACCAGATATTTTCCCTTATATAAAAGCCCGCGCTCGTGAAGGCTGACGAAAACTTCCCGCACGGCGCGCGCGAGGCCGTCGTCCAGGGTAAAGCGTTCCCTGTCCCAGTCGACGCTGGAGCCCATGCGCGCGAACTGCTCGGAAATGATCGCGTGATGCTCGGCCTTGGCCTTCCAGGTTTCCTCGACGAATTTTTCGCGGCCCAAGGCCGCGCGGCTTTGCCCCCGCGCCTCGAGCTTTTTCTCGACGACGTGCTGGGTGGCGATGCCGGCGTGGTCGGAGCCGGGGATCCAAAGCGTGGGCTCGCCGCGCATTCGATGGAAGCGCGCGATCACGTCCTGAAGGGTCGCGTTAAGCGCGTGCCCCATGTGCAGCATCCCGGTAACGTTGGGCGGCGGGATCGCCATGGTGAAAGGGTCGGCGCCCTTTGCGCTTCCTGCGGCTTCCGGCTTGAAGGAGCCGCCATCTTTCCAGAGCGCGTAAATCCTGCTCTCGAATGTCTTGGGGTTGTAGGCTTTTTCCAGTTCAACGGCCTTCATTTGCACGGAGCGTCTCCTTGCGCGCCAAAAAACGTCCAGCGCGCAAAATAAAAGCTACCGGAACATCCGATCTTATGCAACACACCCTTCGCGCGGCCTTTTGATTGATGGCCCCTCCGCACAGTGGTTTTAGGTTGTGGGGCCTGGATCGGTGAGCCGCGCGTCCGCTAGCTGAATGTTATTGCCCGCTGCGCATCATCGCTTCGCGCAGGGCTTTGTTGATGCGGGTTTGATAGCCCTTTCCTTCGGCCTTGAACCATGCCAGTACGTCCGCGTCGATTTTGATGGAAACGGCTTCCTTTATTGGCTCCACTTTCCAGTAGGCCCGATGCGCCGGCCGCATTCCGGCGATTTGTTCCGCCGTCAGCTTGGGGCTGTCCTCGTCATAAGTAACGGGGTGGCTTTTGATCGCAAGTATACGTTCCCGTGTCAATTTTTTCGAAGTAACCATTGTATCTCTCCTGTTCCTGCGCGTCGGCCTGGCGCGCGGAAATAATCCGCGTCCGCTCGCGCTGCGCGTAAAAGACGATTACGCAAAAGATGCCGTTCAGGCACCCGATGCAGTAATACCGATCCTCGGCCTGGGAATGCCCCCGGTCGTATCCTTCCAGCAGGGCAGGGTCGTCAAAGACTTCGAGAATTTCGTCAAAGGAAAAACCGTGCTTTTTCAGGTTCCTACGATTTTTCTCCTCGTCCCACTCAAAGCAGCCATCCTCGCTGATTATCGTCCTGCCCATATGCCTAAGTATAGCTGATTGGGTATATGTTGTCAAGTATTTATTTGAGATGCGCGATAAAAATGACGCGCGGCCTAGTCGACCTGACAACCTAAAATCTCCGTGCAAGGCGCATGGGCGCCTTACACGGAGATTTTTCCTATAGAAGAGCGGCCTTTAGCACCCTAAAGCCCCACGCGTATGCCCTGCGGCTGGCGGGCGCTCGGGCGCCGAGGGCGGGCCAAAGCGCCGCAGGCGCTTTGGCCTCGGAGTTTAGAGGCGGGCTTCAGCCCGCCTCTAAACTCCACGCATGGTTGCTGGGGATAAATGCCTGACAACCTAAAACCTCCGGTAAAGGCGCATGGGCGCCTTTACCGGAGGTTTTTCCTATAGAAGAGCGGCCTTTCTTGACAAAAATCCTGCGCGAATGCCCTGCGCCCCGCCGCGCGCGGGCCAAGTCGCCTGCGGCGACTTGGCCTCGGAGTTTAGAGGCGGGCTTCAGCCCGCCTCTAAACTCCACGCATGGTTGCTTGGGATAAATGCCTGACAACCTAAAATCTCCGGTAAAGGCGCATGGGCGCCTTTACTGGAGATTTTTCCTATAGAAGAGCGGCCTTTAGCACCCTAAAGCCCAGCGCGTATGCCCTGCGGCTGGCGGGCGCGCGGGCGCCGAGGGCATTTGGAGCGCAGCGACATGACCGAGGTCCCGCGCGCCCGCCAGCCGCAGGGGGCCACGGATCAAAGGCCAAAGGTCAAAAGGCCGCGCGGCCACTTGACGTTGAGCGCGCTTTTATCGTATGCTGGCCTTGCATGGCGGCATAGCTCAGTTGGTAGAGCAAACGGCTCATATCCGTTGGGTCATAGGTCCGAGTCCTATTGCCGCTAATTTTTAAGAGGGGGTTCCCGCCGCCGCGCAGGCCGCGCGGCGGCGGTTTTTGCCTGTGAATCCGACGCAAGAAATCATGGAAACAGTTGAGGCCAAGGCCGCCGCGCATCTTATCGAGGCGTGTAGGAAGGAGCTTGCCAAGCGTATCGTCGGCCAGCGCGAGATGATCGATGGCCTTTTGGCCGCGCTCGTCGCTGGCGGGCACATCCTGCTTGAGGGCGTGCCGGGCCTGGCCAAAACGCTGGCCGTGAAAAGCCTGGCGGAGATCACCGGCCTGGATTTCAAGCGCATTCAGTTTACCCCGGACCTTTTGCCGGCGGACCTTACCGGAACTTTGATCTGGGATCAGGGCAAGGGCGCGTTTTCCGTGCGCAAGGGGCCGGTTTTCGCCAACGTGATTCTTGCCGACGAGATCAACCGCGCGCCGGCCAAAATGCAGTCCGCGCTTCTTGAGGCAATGGAGGAGCGCCAGGTTACCATCGGCAAGGCGAGCTATCCCTTGCCAAACCCTTTTTTCGTTCTTGCCACCGAAAATCCCATCGAGCACGAGGGAACTTACGCCCTGCCGGAAGCCGAGCTTGACCGATTCCTCCTGAAGCTCGTGGTTGGCTATCCCACGCCGGAGGAAGAGCTTGCGATCGTGGCGCGCAGCCCGGCCATTTCCGCCGGGGGCGCCGGCAAGCGGGAGCCGCTGTCGCCGATTTTGGACGCGGCCGCGCTCGCGCAAATGCGTAGGGCCGCCGACGCGGTTCATATCGATGAAAAAATCGTCGAGTACATGGTTTCCATCGTTACGGCGACAAGGCCGGCAACCACGCAGGCGCAGGCTCAGGCCGGAAAGCTCAAGCCCGCCGAAGGCCTTCATCGCTACGTTTCATTCGGGGCCTCGCCGCGCGCTTCCATCGCGCTGCATCGCTGCGCCCGCATCTTCGCGCTTTTTGGCGGCAGCGCCTTTGTTCGGCCCGAGGACGTAAAAAAAGCCGCCTTTCCCGTCCTGCGCCACAGGGTTTCGCTTTCCTACGAGGCCGAGGCCGAAGGGCTGGATGCCGACACCGTAATTTCCAGGATACTTTCTTACATTCCGGTGCCCTAGCATGGAAACGAGCGAACTGTTCGGCAGAATAGCACGCCTTTCCATCGCTTCGAGCGCGCTCGCCGCCGGGATGCTCTCGGGGGATTTTCGCTCGGCCTTTCGCGGCCAGGGAATGGAATTCGACGAGGCGCGACACTATCAATGGGGCGACGACGCAAAATCAATCGATTGGAACGCCAGCACTCGCCTTGGAACGCCCTTCGTCAAGATTTTCCGCGAGGAGCGCGAGATGAGCGTGATGCTGCTTTTGGACACATCCGCCTCGATGCACAGCGCCATCGCGCGGCCCTGGGGAAGCGTCGCCTCCGGTGGAGGCGCTTCCAGCGGCGACAATGCGAACGCGCAGGCCGAGCGGCTAAGCCCATACGAACAGGCGCTTCTGGCGGCGGCGCTTGTGGCCTTTTCGGCGCAGAGAAACGGCCAGCCGGTGGGCGCGCTTCTTTTCGATAGCGAAACGGACAAGGTCTTTCCGCCTCGCAAGGGCCGCTCCGGTGTTCTGGCCTTTGTTTCCGGCGCGCTTCGCTATCACCGGCCGCAGCCCGCGCGGCCCCAAAGCGGCGCTCGTTCCGGCGTCGCGCGCGCCGATGGCAGCAACCTCAAGGCGGCGCTTTCGGCGGCCGGCCGGCTTCTCAAGCGCCGGGGCATGGTCGTGGCGCTTTCGGACTTTCACAGCGTCGGCTGGGACCAGGAGCTGGGCCGACTGAGCCATCGGCATGACGTGATCGCGGCGCGCGCCTACGACCCGGCGGAAATCTCCCCGCCGGACTTGGGGCTTCTGTCCGTGTCCGACCCGGAAACCGGCGCGCGGCTTTCCGCCCCCACCGGATCGGAGTCCTTCAAGGAAGCCTGGAGGCGCTGGCACGAGGCGCGCACGGAGCTTTGGCAGAAAATGTGCAAAAAATCCGGCGCCTCGCCGCTGGAGCTTTCGGTGACGGCGGACGCGGCTGCCGTCCTTACGCGCTTTTTCAGGGCAAGGGCAAAATGACGAGAGCCGCAGCGCTTGCCGCTCTCCTTTTCGCGGCCCTTTGCGGCCATGCTCGGGCGCAGGATGCGCCGCAGAATGCGCCGCCAACGCCATGGACGACGATTCCCCGCGAAGTTTTCGTCGGCGATCGCGCCCTTCTGATCGTGCCCTTGTCTCAGGCCGTGGCCGAACGCCTGGCGGCCCAGGGAAGCGCGGAGCTACCTTTTTCGCAGGCCATTTCCTTTCCCGATATCGACATTTACCGTGTGGCGCTGGAACGGCGGCCCGGCGGACCTGCGCTGGCGATAGAGTTCGCCGCGTTCCTGCCGGGGATCGTGGCGCTTCCGCCGCTTGAAGTCGCCGGCGAGGTTTTTTACGGCCTGGCCGTGGAAATCGCCTCGGTTCTGCGGCCTTCAGAACCCCGCGCGCTTTCCCCGCCGGCCGGCTCGCTTTCCGTTCCCGGCACTGCGCTTCTCGCTTACGGCGCCTTGGCCGCGCTCGCGGCTTTTCTGGCGATTCTGGCCCTGGCGCGCGGCGCGTCCCCTTTTCGGCGTTTTTTTGAAAGAATCCGTCGCCGTCGCATGTTTGCCCGGATGATTCGCTCGGAGAGGCGGCTGAGAAAAGCCCTTTCCAAGGGCGCCGCCGCGCGCGGCGTTCTGGACGCGCTTTGCGGCGACTTTCGCGGCTTTCTTTCCGGCATCACCGGGGAAAATTGCCGCGCGATGAGCGCCCCGGAAATGCGATCGCTCATCCTTTGGGATGCGCCTTCCGGCGAGCGTGAAATTGGCCTAAATATAGAAGATTTTTTCGCGCGCTGCGACGGCGCTCGCTTCGCCGGGCGGGATATCGCGCCCGAGGAAGCGCTGGAAATGCTGGAAGAGCTGCGCCTTGTCATTCAGGCGCTCGAGCAGGCGGAAAAGGCGCGGGCCGTCGCGTCTGGGGCGTCCGCCCCCACAGGGACGTCCGCCCCAGACGCGACGAGCGCGGCATGATCTCCTTCCTTTTTCCCCAGACCGGCTTCGCCTTTGAAAGCCCGGCCGTCGCGCTTGCGGCCCTTGTCGTCCTGCCTTTGGCCCTCGCGCTTGCAAGACGGGCGGGAAGCCCCTTCCGGGCTTCGGTTACCCTGGGCGCGCCGGGCGGCGTTCCTTTCAGGCTGCCTTTTAGCCTGGAAAAAATCGTCCGGCTTTTGCGCTGGGCGGAGATTGTCGGCGTGGCGCTTCTTTTTCTAGCCGCGGCCGGCCCAGTCCTGCGAACGGCGCAGCCTGTTTGGCTGGGCCGTGGCGCCGACGTGATTTTTGTCATAGACATTAGCCCGAGCATGGCGGCGCTGGACATGGACGGCGCAAGCCGCTTCAACGTCGCGCGCGAGCTAATCGCGGACTTCGCGCTGCGTCGCCCGGCCGACGGCATTGGGCTTGTCGGCGTGGGAACGGACGCGGCGCTGCTTCTTCCGCCGACTATGGACCGGCTCATGCTCGACGAAAGGCTCGCCGGCCTTCAGGTGGGCGAGCTTGGCGAGGCCTCGGCGCTGGGGATGGGCCTTGCCGTGGCCGCTTCCCACATCGCGCGCTCCGAGGCGCCGCGAAGATCCGTCGTCCTGATCACCGACGGCGAAAACAACGCAGGCGCGATTCATCCGGAGACAGCGGCGGCGATGGCGCGGGATTCCGGCGCCTCGCTCTGGATCATCGGCGTGGGAACCGGCGGCGTGGTTCCCATCGATTACCTCGATCCCTTCACGCGCGTCCGCCTTACCGGCTGGTACGATTCGGCTTTCGACACCGGATCCCTGGCGCGCATAGGCGCCGCCGGCGACGGCCAGTGGTTTCTCGCGCAGTCTCGGGCGGAGTTCGCGCGCGCCTTCGACATCATCGACGAGCGCGAGCTTGTGGTCCTGCGCGGCGGAACCGAAACGACGACGCGGGATCTGGGCCGGATTTTTCTTACCCTCGCCCTGGCGCTTATTTCCGGCGCCCGCTTCGTGCGGCGCTTTTTCCTGGGGGCCTGGCTATGAGCGCGCTTGCCTTCGATCACCCCCTTTTCCTGCTTTTTTTGCTGGCCTTTATCCCGCTCTTTTTGGCCGACCGTTTTTCCGCCCGCAGAAGGCGCATCCTGCAAAGCCTGCCAAGGCCGCTTCGCTCGCGCTTTTTCCGTTCCGGCCTGCTTTTCCGGCTTTCCATGGCGCTTTTGATAGTGGCCCTTTCCGGCCCGCGCTGGGGCGAGGCGCCGGAATCCTCCTCGCCGCGCAGGGCCGTGGATGTGGCCTTCGCGATAGACGTTTCGCGAAGCATGGACGTTCCTGACGGCCTTGGCGAATACCTGGGCCCGGGCATTGGGCGCACGCGCCTTGAACGCGGGCTTGAGATCGCGCGGGAGGCCGCCGCCGCCCTTCCCGGAGCGCGCTTCGCCGTGGCGATCAGCCGTGGCCGGGGAATGCTCGCCGTGCCGCTTACCTGGGACATAGGCGCCATCGAAGCCTTTTTCGACGCGCTGGAGGAGCAGGCGATCACCGGTTTCGGCACGAACCTTGAGGCCCTGGTTGACGCGGCCCTGGGCGCCTTTCAGCCTTCCCCGCCGACGCGCAGGGTGGTGGCGCTTATTTCCGACGGCGAGGAGCTTTCCGGCGATCTTCGCGCTGCGGCGGACAGAAGCCGCGAGCAGGGCGCGCGCATACTCGCCGTCGCGCTGGGAAGCGAGGCCGGGGGAACCTTTCCGGGAGGAGGCGCCACGATCAGCCGCCGCGAATCCGAGCCTTTGCGCGTGGCCGCCGCGCGCGCTGACGGAGCCTACATCGACGGCAGCCGGCCGGACGCGGGCGCGCAGCTTGCCGCGCAGATTACGGCGGCCGGCGGCGCCATGATCGGAAGCGCGGGATCCGGCGGCGGGCCAATGCAGCGCTGGCCTCTTTTCGCGGCGCTTTCGCTTTTGGCCTTCGGCGCCTCCAAGCTCTGCCTTTTGGGAAGGGCCGGCCGGCGCAAGGAGGCCGCGCGATGAAGCGCTTTCGGATAAAATGCCTGACGGCCGCGCTTGCTTGCCTCTTTTTGCTTTCCGGCTGCGCGGACACGATTTCCGGGGCGCGCGGCCGGCTTTTGGTGGCTCGGGCCAACGTCGCCTTTGAACGAGGTCGGACGGATCAGGCGATCGGCCTTTACCTTCGCGCGCTGGAATACGAAGCCGCCGCGCCTTACGCCGAATACGGCCTTGGGCTTATATTCTTTTCGCTGGGCGAGGACGCGGCGGCGCTCGGACGCTTCGAACGGGCCGCCGAGGAGCTTGGCGCCCTGCCGGAGTCGCTTCATCGGGAGCTTCGCTTTCGTAACCATTACAATTCAGGCGTGGTTTTATTCGGCAAAGGCGATTTCGACGGCGCCGCCGGCTCGTTCAGGGACGCGCTGCGTATCTCCGGCGGAAGGGCGGAAGCGATGCGCAACCTCGAGCTGAGCCTTTTGTCAATAGAACAGGAAACGAGCGCGCGCTCGCGGGCCGGAGCGTCGGAACAGAGCGAGGCGATGTCGCTGGCCTTCGATCGCATCAGGCAAATGGAAGCCGAGCGCTGGCGGGGGCGGCAATGGCCGGAAGAAGAGCCCGCTCCCGGCGACGACAGGTAGCGCCTAAAGGTGGATGAACATGATCGCAGCGCTGCGCCTCGCCCGAGCTTGCGCCTGGGGGCTTTTTCTTGCGGCGATCCTTGCCGCGCCTTCCCTTGCCGCGCAGAACGGGCCGCGCCTAAGCCTTCAGCTTCCGGCCGTTCCTCCGTCCGCCGGTTCGCTCTGGAGCCTGACGCTTCTCAGCGATCACGGCGATCCCGCTCAAATCGATATTGTCGAGCCTGATTTTCCCGCCGGAGTCGCGCTTGTGGAGATCGCGCGAGGCCCGCGCTGGGTTGCCGCTCCTTCCGGCGCTTTCGAGCTGTGGACGGCCATCGAATACCGCTTTGTTTTTGCCGCCGCCGGCGTTTTTTCCTTTGATTCCTTTGTCGCGCGGACTCCGCTTGGACAAACGGAAAGCGGGCCTTTCGTGGTCGAGGCGCTTTCCGCTCCGGGCGCGGCGCGCGTGGCGCTGGCAAGCTGGTCGGCCATTCCCGAGGGCCTGCGCGTGGGCGAAAGCGCGGTCTTTTACCTTCGCTTCGACGGCCGGGAAGGCGCGCTTCCGGAGCCGGCCTTTTTTATGCCGGCCGTTCCTCCGGGCCATTTTCTCGAAGCGCTTCCGCTAAGCCCATCCGACGCGGCGCGCGGGATCGCGCTGTCCCTGCGCCTGACGGCGCTCGAGCCCGGCGTTTTCGAGCTTGCGCCGCGCCTTCTTTCCCAAGGCGGCGCGGGCGAGGCCTCCTTCGGGATTCCCGGCCTGCTCGTTCATGTGGGAGAATCCTTGGCCGGGCCGGTAGCCGCGCAGCCTGTTTCGCCGGCGATGCCCGCGCAGACGCAGCCTATCAGCCCGGACTTTCCCCCCGCCGAAATCGCCCGAGCGATAAACGCGCGCCTTTACGACAGGCAGCTTGCCGAGATCGATCGCGTTCATTCGGCGGCGCGGCATTTATGGGAAGGGGATAATTTCGCCGGCGCCCTCGCGCTTCTTAGGCAAAACGAAAGGGAGCATCGCGCCGGGGCCTTGTTCGCCGAGATCAGGCGCCGGGCCGAGCAGTCGCTGGGCCTTGTGCCGCAGGGCGACGAGCGCCGGCGCATATTTATAGGAAGGTTCGCGCTGCCGTTTTTTCGGCGCGGGCCTCCGGGCGCCGTCCTTCTGGAAACGGCGGCAAGGCGCGTTCCCGACGAATCCGGCGAGGAAATAGCGTTTTTCGCCGAGGGCCGGCGCGTAAGGGTCGCCGAGATACGCGCCGACGGGGACGGCCAGCGCTGGGCGCGCGTCGCGGCGGCGGACGGATTCGTCGGCTGGATCCCGGAAGAACGCTTAATTCGATTTTAAAAGGGGCGGACATGGATTTTGGGGCTATTTTGGACAAGTGGGAACGACAAGGCAGCGTCCTAAAGGACGGCGTCCTAAAGGACGGCGTTCCAAAGGACGGCCTTCCAAAGGACGGCGGCCGAACGGGCGACGCTCTGGGAGCGAAGGCCGTCGCGCAGGACCGAAGGCGAAGGCTTAAAAACAAAAGGCCGGACGCGCAAATCGACCTTCATGGCAAAACGAAGGAACAGGCATGGCTTGCGCTGGACGCGTTTTTTCGCGAGTCGGCGCGAATGGGCCATGAAAAGCTGCAGGTGATCCACGGCAAGGGAAACAATTCCTCCGGCGAGGCGGCGCTCCGGCGCCTGGCGATGGATTTTATCGAGCGCTGTCCCTTCGCAGGCGAAAGCGGCTATGAGGACGCGCGCTCCGGCGGCACGGGCGCGACCTGGGTACTGCTAAAGGATGCCGAAAAAGGGCGCTAGCGCGCTGAAGCGATCAGCGTTCGCGGTAGATGATTCTGCCTCGGCTTAGATCGTAAGGGGAAAGGGCCATTTTTACCTTGTCCCCCGGAACGATGCGAATGTAGTGCTTGCGCATCTTGCCGGAAAGGTGCGCAAGTATCAGGTGCCCTTTCTGACTGTCAAGCTCGACTCTGAACATGGTGTTGGGAAGGGCCTCTTTGACCACGCCTTCCACCTCTATCGCTTCTTCTTTTGCCACGTATGCTCCTTGCCTTAACGGACTTGCCCCCGACGCGCGCCAAGGGGCAAGTCAATGGTACAGCGCGAAAGCGTTTGTGTCAAACCGCCTTACCTGCTCCTTCTGAAAAGGCCGAATTCGTAGCCAAGGGACACCGTGACCAGCCCGTTCGTAAGGCTTGGAAGGTCCTGTGACCAGCGTATGTCAAAGAACGCCCACCCTGGGCCAAGCCTGGTGCCGAGGCTAAAGCCGGTCATGTATCCCAGGCTGTTCTCGGGCCTCAGTTCCGACGTAATCTCCGGGAGGAAGAAATATCCGCCAAGCATCATCGAAAGAAAGGAGGACGTCGATCTCGTGGTGAATCTCGCCATGAAGGGAAACATTAGGGAAATCGTGTCTTTCGTAAAATCAGCCATGAAAATGGCCTCGCCCTGAACGCCGAAAAACCAGGGGCAGCCAAGGACATCCGGCAGATAGAGCGAAAGCGCCGCGTTGAACGGAACGTGTCCGGGCGAGCGACTCGTCCAGGGGCTCACTCCGGCCCGTAATCCTATGATCACCGGATACTCGTTCTTTAGCGGGCGGCGCGGAAAGCCTTGCGCGTTCCATACGCCGTTCCCTTGATTCGTGAGGTATTGGCTTGCCGGGTTGTCGCCGGGAATCCAAAAAAACAGCCATTCAAGCATGAATGGCAGGATCGCGGCCACGGTCTGGCGATCCGAGGCCGCGATCTCGTCGCTGAAAAGAAGCCGGCTGTCGGACATCTGCCACAGGAAAAGCCTCATGTGCCACTGCCCGGTAATCGGGTTCAGCTGCACGTTTCCGGTAAGCGCGTAGGGCGCGCCGCCGGTCTGCGAAAGGCTTGGGCTTACGAAAGGCGGAAAGCCCTCCGCCGGAATGTCGCGATTCGAAACGCCGTCGGCCATTCTCAAGGGTTCCACGCCCTCCATAAGGAACAAGGCGCTGAAAAGCTCCTGCTCGAACATTTGAGTCATTGCCGCATTTTCGCCCCACAGGGAAGCGACGGCGATTTTCCTGCTTCCCTCTTGCGCGAAAAGCCCCAGGGCGGGAAAAAGCGCGAGCAGCGCTCCAAGAATCGGTACACAGCGTTTCGGGATAGTCATTTCTCTCCTCTCGTCTTTTCCTAATGGAACCGCCGACGAGCCAATGCTCAAGTTTTATCGGCGTTTTCTTTAAGTATAGGCTCCAATGGGGGAAAAAACAACAAGCAGGCTGGGGCCTCGCGGCCTTTTGATCAAGGGCCTTTGATCGGTGGCCCCCTCCAGCCAGCGGGCGCGCTGCCACGCTCGGTCATGGCGCTGCGCGAATGCCCTCTCGCGGCAGCGCGCCCGCTGGCTGGAGGGCATTCGCGCTGGGCTTTT
>WRAL01000011.1 GCA_009780285.1 Treponema sp. | reverse complement strand
GTCGTTACCGTTACCGCGACCGCCGGCATGATCCTTGCAAGCCTTGTCCTACAGGACTTAAGCGCGAAGGCATGAGCGACCGATTTTTGCGCAGGGCGGACGCAAGCGCCGTAATCCTAAAGCTGACGACAAAGGCCGTAATGCAGCGCCGGCTCATCGAGGAAGGCGACAGAATCCTCATCGCCGCATCAGGCGGAAAGGATTCCACCGTTCTTGCCTGGGCGCTTTCCGCGATACGGCCCGCGCTAAAATTCGATTACGGCCTGGGCGCGCTGCACGTTTCCACGGACTTTTGCGCCTGCTGCAAAAAATCCGAGCTTGGCCGCCGGCTTGAAGGCTGGGGAATTCCCTTTAACGATATTTTCGTTCCGGTAATCGGCCGCCTGAAAGAAGGCAAAAAAATGAACTGCTATTGGTGCTCGACCCAGCGCAGAACGGCTCTGCTCGAATATGCCGTGGAAAACAGCTATAACAAAATCGCGCTGGGCCATCATCTTGACGATATTATCGAAACTTTTTTTATGAACCTTTGCGAAAAGGGCACTATGAGCGCAATGCCTATTTTGCTTAAATACCGCAAATACCCCGTAAGCCTTATTCGCCCGCTCGCCTTTATCGAGGAGCGGCAAGTGATAGCCTGCGCCGCCGAGCTGGACATTTTAAGCAAGGCCTGCACATGCCCCTACGGAATAAATTCCAACCGCCGCGACATGCGCAGGCGCATAGCCGATTTTACCGGCTCATCCGGCGCGGTAAAACGGCGCGTCCTTGGGGCCCTGGCAAGCGGGGCCAGGGATCTGCTGGAGGAATAGGGCGCGCGATTTTTTTCTTGATTACGGTCGAAGGGTTTCGTATCTTTGTTGAACGGAAATTGATTCCAAAGCTATGAAAAAGGGGACCATTCATGATAAAGTTCAAATCGCCCAAACTTTCCCACAAACTTGTCCTTGGCATGACGCTTTTTTCGCTTCTAAGCCTTGGAGCGGCCTTCTTCGTCGTCAACTCGCTTGTCCGCAACGTCGTTTATGAAAATATCATTGGCGTAAGCCGGCGCGACAAGATCATTAACGCGGCGCATATCGACGCATGGCTGGCCGAGGGCCGGCATATCGTCGACAATTTGGCCGGCGCGCTTTTAAGCGTCGGCCTGGATCATATCTACGATCTGGAAAAAGGCCTTATGCGGGAGCACGACTTCTTGGACGGCGTTTACATCGGTTTTTCCGACGGCAGCTTTTCCGGCTTTAGCGGATGGACTCCCGACGCGCCCTGGGATTCGACCACGCGCCCTTGGTTTATAGACGCTGTTGCCGCGGGAACGGGAAAAACAGTGATTGTGCGGCCTTATATCTCCGCCGCCACCGGTGGGCTTGTTACCGCGATCGCGCGCAGCCTCGGCGTCGTTGACGGCAAAATCGCCGTAGCCGCGATAGACATTCGCCTTGACGCGATGAAGGACATGCTCGCCACTTTTGACGTTGCAGGCGGCGGCTATTTGTTTTTGATGGACGCCGGCGGAAGAATTATCGTTCACCCCAATGCGGATTTTATGCCCACGATTGCCGGTTATGCCAACATCGCCGCTATTGCCGGCTACACGCAGATATTCGATCGCTTCGCAGTCGGCGAGGAAACCGTGCAAGGCATGGATCAATACGGGATTCCTTCCTATTTTATGCAGTTCCACTTGGATTCCGCTGACTGGACTCTGGTAGCGATTATTCCCACGGCCGTCACCGGCGCGCCGGTTCGGCAAATGCTTTCGACGGTGATGCTTTCAATTATTCTTGCGCTTGCCATCGTTACCGGTTTTTCCCTTGCGCTTCTGTCAAAAAAATTCATCAAGCCGATTTTGCTTTTGACAAAAAATCTTGACAATACTGCCAATGGCGAGCTTACCTACAGGCTTCCTGAATGCGGCAACGACGAAATAGGCAGGGCTTCGCGTTCTTTCAATAAGACAATGGAAGAGCTGGGAAAAATGGTCAGTGCCATTAAAAGCCAAACTGGAACCCTTTCCGAAATCGGCGACGACCTTGCCGACAATATGAGCAAGACGGCAAGCGCGATGAATCAGATCGCAACGAACATTCAAAGCATAAAAGGCAAGGTGATCAACCAGAGTTCCAGCGTTATTGAAACAAAATCGACGATGGAACAGGTAACGGCCAATATCGACAAGCTCAGCGGCCATGTTGCGCTTCAAGCCGGCGCCGTTTCCGAGTCCTCGTCGGCGGTGGAGGAAATGATCGCCAGCATTCAATCGGTAACGTCGACGCTGGTAAAGAACGCCGCCAGCGTTCGCGAGCTTGAGGAATCGGCCGTGGAGGGAAGGCGCAGCTTGCAGGAAGTCGCGCGGGACATCGAGGAGATCGCGCTGCAATCGGAAGGGCTGAGCGAAATAAACTCGATGATGCAGAACATCGCAAGCCAGACGAACCTGCTTTCGATGAACGCGGCGATCGAGGCGGCGCACGCCGGACATGCGGGGAAAGGCTTCGCCGTAGTTTCCGGCGAGATTCGCAAGCTGGCCGTGCTTTCGGGCGACCAGTCCAAGACCGTCGCTACTGTCCTTAAAAAGATTAAGGAAGCGATTGACCACATCTCCAGATCGACCGACAATGTTCTTCAACGGTTTGAGGCCATCGATCGCGGCGTTAAAACCGTGGCCGAACAGGAAGAAAACATCCGCAGCGCCATGGAGGAGCAAAGCCGCGGAACGATGCAGATTCTGCAGGTTTCGACCCAGGTAAACGAGATTACGCAGCAGGTAAAAGGCGGCTCGGTGGAAATGCTGCAAGGCAGCCGCGAGGTGATTTTGGAAAGCGCGAATCTTGAAAAAGCCACGATGGAAATTACCGTTGGCGTGAATGAAATGGCCGATGGCGCAATGCAGGTAGACATGGCGGTAAGCGCTATAAGCGGCCTAACCGGAAAAACCAAGGAAAACATTTCAACGCTTGTACAAGCAGTGTCTATGTTCAAGGTTTAGCGCTTCGATTGGAAGCAATACTTAAACACATATTGTGTTTAAGTATTGCTTCCGCAGGCCACCGGTGTCATGCGCGATTTTTCCAAAAACCGAAATTCCACGCCGATTTATTGCCAATAATCCTATTTTTATCCCAGCCTCTTTCCGAGGCGCTGACAAAGCCGGAGTTATTGTGTACAATATGGACTGCAAGACCGACGCTTGGTGCCGGCTTTCGAGGGGGAAGGCTCTTGGCGCGATCTGCGAACATCTTGATGCGCAAGCAAAAGGAGCGCCAACATGAACGAAGATACTGAACTGAACGCTTTCGAAAGCTTTGCTATTGAAGGCATCGATCTGCAACGGGGGATGCTGAATTTTACCCCCAAGATTTACTGCGAGGTGCTTCGTGTCTGGTGCAAGCACATACAGACCAGCGTCGAAAAGCTGCGCCGCCTGGCCCAAGCCATAGAGGAGGGCGACAACCTCAATGAATACGTTATCGCCGTGCATGGGCTAAAGGGATCGAGCTACGGTATATGCGCCGACGAGATAGGCAAGCGCGCCGGAGCGCTGGAATCCGCCGGCCGGCGCGGGGACGTAGCGTTCGTCCTGGCCAACAACGAGCCGCTGGCCGAGGAGATACAGGCCCTTCATGCAAGGCTAAGCGCGGTTCTCGATACCTGCGTCGAAAAAAACAAGGACAAGCCGACGGCCGCCGCGCCCGACGCCGGCCTGCTTGCCGAGCTTCTGGCTGCATGCAGGAATTTCCACACAAACGCCGTCGACGAGGCGCTGAAAAAACTTGAAGCCTTCAACTACGAAGCCGGCGGCGCCCTGGTGCAGTGGCTGCGCGATCAAATAGACAACCTTGAATACGAGGCCGTCGAGCGGCGCCTTGCCGAGGAGCTCGCCCCGCGCGCCGGCTAACCCGGCGTGGCGCCGTATTCCCGTATCGTCTGAATCTCGTTTCGTATTTCGGCCCCCGGCGCCACCTCGCGCGCCGCGTCGAAGGCGGCCTGCAGGAGCGCGGCGGAATTCGTCGCGCCGTGCAGGGCCACGGCCCCGTCCACGACCGACACTTCAAGAAAGCGAATCGGAAGCTCATTTTCGTACAGGATTCTATGCCTGATCCTGTGGCCAAGAACCATGTCCTTCACAATCGCGGCGCTGCGCGCCTCGGCTTCCCCGGCAACAAGACGATCCTTCAGCGCCGCGATAATTTCCGCGCAGTCCGTCGGGCCTAAAAAGCCGGTGTTTAAGGAAACGCTGTAATTGCCCTGGCATTTCCAGTCCGCGTCAAAAAAGGCGCGATGAAAGCCGGCGCGATCGCGATCGCTGCGCGCGATGATCTGCGCCGCGCGCTTTTCGTCGCACTGAAAATAGCTTTTTACCCGCGCGACTCTGATTTCCTGCGGCGCGGAAAGAAAGACCGAGATCGCCGCCGGAAGGCCGGCAAGGATCGCGCTCGCTCCCCTTCCGACAAGAACGCAGTTTCCCTGTTCCGCCTCGGCTAGCACCGCGGCGCGCAAGTAGTGCAAATAATCCTCGCGGTCGTTTGACAGCGCCGCGAAAAACGACGGCTTGCGCTCGTCGTATTTCCGGAAGCGCTTAGCCTCGACGCCGCTGGCCTGCATCCGCGCCTCGATCGCGTCCTTGTCGACAAGCCTGTAGCCCAGAGTCTTCGCAAGCTCGCGCGCGGTCTCGTCGCCCAGGGCGGCAAGCTCGCGCGAAATTGTTATGATAGCCATTCCTTCTCCTTTTTTGCGTCGCGGGATTCCTCTTACCTATAAATTTTAACCTCGCTTTGCACGACGATCCGCCTGTCCGATCCTTGCGCCGCCTCCCGCGCCAGGCCAAGCGCCGCGTCAAGCACGGTCTGCGAGTTGGCCGCGCCGCGAAGCGCGACGACGCCGCCGGAAGCGGACACTTCCAGGGAACGAATCGGCAGGCCATGCTCGTAGAGAATCATGTGGCGAACCTTTTCTTCCAGGGCCATGTTCTTCAGCGCCGCGCGCCCGCGCGTCTCGGCTCCGGGCGTGAAAAAACGGTCCTTCATCGACGCGACGATCTCGGCGCAGGCCCTTGGCGTGAAAATGCCGGTGTTAAAAGAAAGGTGATAATTTTCCGGGTGCCTCCAGTCCATGTCGAAAAAGGCTCGATGAAAGCCCGCTCGCTCGCGGTCGCTGCGCTCGACGATCCGCGCGGCCTTTTTTTCGTCGCAATCAAAATTGCTTTTTACTCGCGCGACTCTGATTTCCTTGCGCGCCGAAAGAAAAACCGAGACGCAGGCAGGCATGTCCCTGAAAATAACGTTCGCGCCCAGCCTGGTAAAAACGCAGCTTCCCTGCTCAAGCTCGGCGACAAAGGCCATGCGCAAATAGTGAAGGTATTCTATCCTATCCTTTGAAGGCCCGGCGAAAAAGGACGGCTTGCGCTCGTCGTACATCCTGAGCGTATGCGTCTTTACCCCATAGGTTTTTAGGCGCGCCTCCAGCGCGTCCTTGTCAACCAAGCGATAACCCAACAGCCGCGACATCTCCTGAGCGGTCTCGTCGCCCAAAGCGGCCATTTCGCGGGAAACAGTGATGACGGCCATGACATTATCCTCCAGCCTTCCGTGTTATTTTTATGATAAAGCGCCCTGCGCGATTTGTCAAAGCCTTTGTATCTTGAGCCTCTTGCAAAACTCGGTTAGTTTTGCAAGAGGCTATGCAGTTTCTCGCCCTATGGGCTGCGAAACATGCATTTTTTAGCGGTTGCGCTTGCAAAGCTGAAGTTTTGCAAGTGCCTCTCTTTATTGGAATTTGCTCGGAAACTGAAGTTTCCCAGCGACTCCATCGATCAGGGGCCGAAGGCGTTTCCCGGCAAGGCGCCGAAAAGCCGCGCCGCGTTGGCGCCGGTTTGCGCGGCAAGCTCCTCGGCGCTTTTTCCCAGGGCCTGCGCGACGAAGGCCGCGACCTGAACCAAAAAGGCCGGCTCGTTTCGGCCGTTTTTTGGCCGCAGCGCGCGGGGCATCGTTCGCGGCAAAAGGTAGGGGGAATCGGTTTCCAGAAGCAGCCGGTCGCAAGGAATGTCGCGCGCAAGCTCGATTAAGCGCTCGCCGCGCCTTTCGTCGCAGATCCAGCCGGTGATCCCTATGTAGCAGTCCAGCGCGAGGTAGGCTTCAAGCTCGCGCGCGCCGCCGGTAAAGCAATGAACGAGGGCGCCGGGAAGGTCGGCGCGGCGTTGTTTTAGGATGGAGTGAAAGTCGTCGAAGGCGTCGCGCTCGTGAAGAAAGGCCGGAAGGCCAAGCTCCGCGGCGATTTCAAGCTGATCCTCGAAGCACTTGCGCTGGGCGGCCTGAGGGGAAAAGTTGCGATTGTAGTCCAGGCCGCACTCGCCTATGGCCACAGGCGCCGGCCCCTCGGAAAGGGCAAGCGCCCGCAGGCGCGCGGGGGAAGCGCCGGCATCCCACTCGCGCGCATTGTGCGGATGAACGCCGACGGTGGCGACGCAGCCTTCGATTTCCCGCGCAAGATCGAGCGCCCGCGCCGAATCCTCAAGCCCGCTTGCGGTAACCACAAGCGCGGCCACTCCGGCCTCCCGCGCCCGGCGCGCGACCTCGGCGCGATCCCCGTCGAAGGCCGCTCCGGTAAGGTTTACGGCCACATCGACAAGGCCCATGCGCCTATCCCCTACTCGCCGAGAACGGCGCGCGTAAGCTCCGGAGACGAATACCAAAGCGTAACCGGATCCCCATTTCTTGTGTCCACGCGAAGGCGCGCCAGTCCGCTGGGAAGAGTCCAGGAGCTTGCGTAGGATCGAAGCTCGCGCCCTATCGCGTCGAAAACCGGCGTTTCCCCGTGCCGGCCAAAGAGCGCGCGCTGAAGGTCGCTGTAGCAGCGAATCGTTTCGTCCATCGAGTTTGTCAGGAAATAATAGATGCCGCCTTGCAGCCCGTCGCTCGAAAAATAAGCGACCATAAAGGAGCGAAAGCCCAGAAAGAAAACATTTTCCCAGAGCAGGGAAACAAAGCCCTCCGTCTGATCGCGCGAAACCGGCTGCCCCATTCTGGCGACGAAGGTTTCCATGCTTGTTCCCCAGGGAAAGCCCTGAAACGTAAGATCCGCGGCCTGCGCCCCCTGAGCCGCGATCATCAAAGTCAAAATCAGCAACAGCTTTTTGATACAAACCTCCAAGACGGCGCCCGCGCAGTCCTCCCTAAATTGTCGGCATGTCCTTCGGATAGTTAAGGAACCGCTGATTAAATAAGGAAATCAGCGGTCCCCGCGTACCTGCGGTACGATGGCTTCTGCTCGCTGGCGCTGCGCAGAAGCGGTTAAGTAGGACTGATTAAATCCCCATAGGATTTAATCAGTCCTTCCTTAAAGCGCGGACGGGAAGGAGGCGAAAGGAATCCAAAAGAACGGCCAAAAGGCCACAAAAAAAGCGCGCCGCCGGAGCAGCGCGCTTTGCCCAGAAGAAGACTCGAACTTCCATACCACTGAAGGCACTAGTACCTGAAACTAGCGTGTCTACCAATTCCACCATCTGGGCTGGCGGCCATCCCTGGCCACCCCCACATTTAAGCGCAAAGGCGGGAAAAAGGCAAGCCCCCGGCGCGCGAATTCGCGTTTTTTCGACCTGGCGAATCCAAGACGGGTCGCGCAAGCTTGCCAGCGGCAAAGCTTCGATTGACGCGCCGCTTGATCGCCGCAAATCGGTAAAATATGATAAAATAACGGGACTCGAAACTGGTTGGCGGAGGGGAAAATGGAACAGCTGCTAATGCTTTGGAACTGGCTCCAGGAGGCCAGCGATCACAGAGAAACCCGCGCGGCCGACGAGGGCGAAATATCCTCCGCCGAGCAAGCCATGCGGCTGGCGAATGAGCGCGTTTCCGAGGCTGATTACGAAAACGCCCTCAAATTCGCGGAGGAGGCGATTCGGCTGGAGCCGTCAAATGCCGAATGCCATGTTTGCAAGGGGCAGATCTGCGAAAGCTTTGATAGGTACGAAGAAGCCGCCGCCGCGTACTCAGAGGCCATAAAGCTGGAGCCTGACTGCATCGGCTTTTACTTTCTGCAAGGGGAAGCCTACAGTTTCTTGGAAAAGTACGAGGAAGCCGCCGCCGCGTTCTCCGCCGCGATAAGGCTGGACCCATCCCTTGCCATTGCTCACGCATCGCAGGGGGACGCCTATGCCAACTTGGAAAAACACGACGAGGCCATCGACTCGTATTCCACCGCGATAAGGCTCGCGCCCCACAGGGCTGACTCTTATTGCAAAATAGGAAATATCCACATCGAATTGGGAATGCACGAGGATGCTATCAGCATACTATCCGCCGCGATAAAGATGGATCCCTCCTGTAGCGAAGCCTACATGCTCTTGGGGAATGCCTACAGAAGTTTGAAACAGCATAATGAGGCCTTCGGCGCGTATTCCACTGCGGTAGCTCTGAATCCCTCGAATGCTTACTATCACTGTCACGAAGGAATGGCCTATGAAAACCTGGGAAGACGCGATGAGGCTATCGCCGAGTATTCCGCCGCCATCGCGCTGGAGCCTTTCAACCATTTTTATCATTTTTGCCTGGGAAAGGCCTATTCCGGCTGGAAAAGGCACGACGAAGCCCTTGCAGCGTTCTCCACCGCCATAAAACTGAAACCTTCCTCTTGCGATTATTACTATTGCCTGGGGGACACCTACGAAAATCTGGAAAAATACGAAGAAGCCATCGCGGCGTTCTCCGCCGCAATAGGACTGAAGCCTTCCGACGGTTTCTATCGCTACCGTCTGGGGGATGCCTGCAAAAGCCTGGAAAAATACGACGAAGCCATCGCCGCGTTTTCCGCTGCCATAGACCTGGAGCCTTCCTGCGCTCACTATCACTTCAGCCTGGGGGATGCCTACGAAGGCCTGGAAAAATACGACGAAGCCCTCGCGGCGTTCTCCGCCGCAATAGCCCTGGAGCCTTCCAATGCTGTCTATCGCTACCGTCTGGGGGATGCCTGCAAAAGCCTGGAAAAATACGACGAAGCCATCGCCGCGTTTTCCGCCGCCATAGACCTGGAGCCTTCCCGCGCTCACTATCACTTCAGCCTGGGGGATGCCTACGAAAACCTGAAAAAATACGACGAAGCCCTCGCAGCGTTCTCCGCCGCCATAAAGCTGGATCCCTCCAATGCCTACACATATTATTATCGCGGGCACATTTTTGATACGCGCTGGGTTGAAAATGGGGAAAGCTCCGATCTTCAGATGGCGATCGCCGATTTCGAGAAGGCCCTGGTTCTTGACCCGAGCGATACCGCCGCGCGGAACCGAAAGAAAGCCTGCGAGGATACGCTTGTGGAAATGCGAGGCCAATATGCCACTTTAAGAACTGGAGGAAGCAGCTATGGAAGATAAAATGACGTTCCGGGACTACGACGAGGGGATCGACGCTGACACGCAAACATACCAAGCCTGCGAGCCGGCGCAAATCGACTGGGAAGAGGAATCCCCCGCCAGTAAACTTATGAACCTGGCGGACAAAAGCTTTTCCAGGGGCGATTATGAAACCGCCCTCGAATTGACGGAAGAGGCGATTCGGCTTTATCCGGAAGACGCTTGCTGCCACATGTTCAAGGCCTTGGTCTACGGAATCCAGGGAAGGCATGACGAGGCCATCGCCCCGCTTTCCGCCGCCATAGCGCTGGAGCCGGACAATGCCAGCTATCACCACAAATTAGGAGAGTTCTACATCCAGCTTGAAATGTTCGCCGAGGCCATCGCCGCATTCGCCGCCGCAATAGAGCTGGAGCCGGACAATGCTGAATTCCAGGGTGATTTGGGAATGGCCTACAATGAAGTGGACAGGTTCGAGGAATCCCTCGTCGCCTACGCAAAGGCCATAGAGCTGGAGCCGGACAACCCCACGCATCACCTCGGCTGGGGAAATGCCAGCTACAACTTAAAACATTTCGGTGTCGCCCTCGCCGCGTACTCAACCGGCGTAAAGCTGGATCCGAAGATCGCAAAAGGCCATCGTAAATTGGGAGACACCTACAGCCAACTGGGAAGGCACAAAAAGGCGGCCGCAGCGTATTCCGCCGCCATAAAGCTGGATCCGGCCAATGGTGAAGGACACTTCGGATTGGGAAATGCCTACAGGCAGATGGGGAGCCACGAAAAAGCCCTCGACGCGTTTACCGCCACCATAAAGCTGGATCCCACAAAGGCTCGCAATCATTTTTTTCAGGGAATTACTTACCAACAACTGGACCGGATCGACGAAGCTGTGGCATCGCTCTCCATTGCTGCGGAACTGGAGCCCTCCAATCATTTTTTTCATTTTTATCTGGGAATGATCTACGATATGTCGGAGAGGCATGAGGAAGCCGTGTTATCGTTCAGCGCCGCGGTAAAACTGGAGCCCAATGCCGAGAATCACTGTGGCTTGGGGAACGCCTACAGGAAATTGGATAGATACGAAGAAGCGGCCGCAGCGTATTCCACCGCGGCAAAGCTGAATCCCAGCGATCCTCATCTTCACTTTTGCGCGGGGGACGCCTTCATCAGATTGGGGAGGCACACAGACGCGATAGCCGCGCTTTCCGTCGCGATAAAGCTGGATCCATCCAATGCCAGGTATTACCATGTTCTGGGAGTATCCTGCTTCGATATGGAAAGGTACGACGAAGCCATCGCGTATCATGCCGCAGCGATAAAGCTAGCGCCGACCCAAGCCATGTATCTTTTCAATAGCGGGCTCTCTTTATATAGGCGCGCCTTCGAAAACATGCAAAGCGCCGATCTGGAAATGGCGATCGCCGATTTGGAAAAGGCCCTGCGCCTTGACCCGAACTATGAGAGGGCGAGGGAACTCAAGGCAAGCTGCGAGAAGGCGCTTGCCGAAATGCAGGGCGAATAAGCCAGTCTCCCGATTCCCGCCCTGATTGCGCGCGGAGCGCGTATGCGCTAAACTGCCGGAATGCAAGCGCAAACAGCGGTCATCGGGGCGGGAGCCTGGGGCACGGCTATCGCGAAAATTATCGCGGAAAAGGGAACGGACGTCGTTCTTTGGACTTTCGAGCCGGAAACAAGGGACGCCATTAACGAGCGCGGCGAGAACGAGCGCTATTTGCCGGGGGTAAGGCTGCCGCGCAATCTGCGGGCCACCTGCGACATAATCGAGGCCACGTCCGAAAGGGAATTTATCATTCTGGCCGTGCCGTCGCTGTTCCTTTTGGGAACGCTTCGGCAAATGCTTTCGGCGGCGAACATTCAGGAAGGGCGCGCGGCCATCGCCGTGATTACCAAGGGTTTTTTGCCCACGGAAAAAGGCCCACGCCTGATCGTGGAAACCCTCGAGGACTACCTTCCCGGCTTTTACCAGCGCTCGCTCGTGTATATTTCCGGGCCGAGTCACGCCGAGGAAGTTTCCAAGGGAAAGATCACCGGCCTTATCGCCGCGAGTGAGAACGCCAGAAACGCGCTTCGCTTTCGCGACCTTTTGAAAAATCGCGGGCTTTTCGTCTTTCCCTCGCTGGACGTGCGCGGGGTTCAGGTGGCCGCCGCCGCGAAAAACGTAATCGCCATCGCCTTTGGGATGCTCGGCGCGTTCAAGGAGGTTGGCGATTCCTCGCATCATGCTGCGCATGACGCGGCGGGAAGCTCGCTTGAAGAAAATGTCAACGACATTACCAGTCTTTTTGGCGACGGCACGGAATCGCTTTTGCTTGCCGCCGGCCTTAATGAAATTCAAACCTTGGGAATGGCGATGGGCGCGACGCACCCGGAAACCTTTACCTCGATTTCCGGCATTGGCGACCTGGACGTTACCTGCCGCTCGATTTTCGGCCGGAACCGACGCTTTGGCAAGGAAATTATCGAGAAAAAAATTCTCGAGCCGTTTAAGGATATTGACGATCTGATTTCCGGGATAGACGGCATTGGGTATTTGCCGGAAGGAGTCGTCGCGGCGAAATACGTTAAGGAAATTGCGGAAAAGCACCAGATCAATTTGCCCATCGCCGTGGGCATGTATCAGATCCTTAACAGGGAAATCGAGCCCTTTGAATTTTTGTGCAAATTTTTCGAGCGCCTGGGATTCGCGCCGGAAAATTCAAAACAGCGCTAATCGCGCTAGGTACAGGGAGAAAAAAACATGTTTGAAAAATTGACGGAAAAACTGGGCGACGCTCTTCGCATCGTTTCCGGAAAATCGACGATAAGCGAAAAAAACATTGAGGACGCCGTCGAAACGATAAAGATGGCGCTGCTTGAGGCGGACGTAAACCTGCGCGTGGTTCGACGCTTTGTCAATTCGACCATCGAGGAAGCCAAGGGCGAAAAGGTTCTGCGCGCCGTAAATCCGGGGCAGCAATTTATAAAAATAATTCACGACAAACTTGTTTCGTATCTTGGCGGCGACGATCCGGCGGAACGCAAGCTGGCGCTTAAAGGCCCGGACGTGATTTCCACGATTTTAATGCTGGGCTTGCAAGGCTCCGGCAAAACGACAAGCTCGGCGAAGCTGGCGCTGCGCCTTAAAAAAGAGGGCAGAAAGCCCATGCTTGTGGCCTGCGACCTTGTTCGCCCGGCGGCCATGGAACAGCTTGCAGTCCTGGGCGCGCAGATCGACGTGCCCGTTCACCGCGAGCCGGGCGCCACGGACAGCGCTCAGGTGTACAAGGCGGCGCGCGCCTGGGCGAAGCAAAATCTTATTGACACGATTATCGTTGACACTTCCGGCCGGCTGCAAATCGACGAGCCGATGATGGCGGACCTTGCGCGGCTGAAGGGCGCGGCGCAGCCGGAGGAATCGCTCCTTGTCGCCGACTCGATGACCGGCCAGTCGGCGGTTGACATCGCGAAAACCTTTGACGAAAAAATCGGGCTTACGGGCGTGGTTCTGACCAAGTTCGATTCGGACACGCGCGGCGGCGCCGCGCTTTCGCTTAAAACCGTTACGGGAAAGCCGCTAAAGTTTACCGGCACCGGCGAAAAGCTGGAGGACATGGAGCCTTTCCACCCGGAACGTCTTGCCGGCCGCATCCTGGGCATGGGCGACGTTGTTACGCTCGTTGAAAAGGCGCAAGGAGTAATCGACCAGAAAGAGGCGCTGGCTCTCCAGAAAAAAATGGAGAAGGAAAACTTTACGCTGGAGGACTGGCTTTCGCAATTGCGCGCCGTAAAAAAAATGGGCTCCCTGCAATCCATGCTTTCGATGATTCCCGGAATGCAGGGCCAGATTAGCGAAGAGGATCTTGACAAGGCCGATTTGAAAAGGCAGGAAGCGATTATTTCCTCGATGACGCGCAAGGAACGCGCCAACCATTTAATTATCGGCCCCCCCCGGCGCGCGCGCATCGCGCGTGGTTCCGGCACTTCGGTGGCGGAGGTCGCGCGCCTGCTTAAAAGGTTTGAAAAAATGCGCGTCATGATGAAAAAAATGGCGAAGATGGGAAAGGGCGGAAAGAATCCCGCCGCCATGATGCAGGGAATGCAAGGAATGTTAAACAGATAAAGGCGGCGCTTCTATAGGAAAAAATGTTGGCAAGGCGTCGCGCTGAAGCGCGTTGCCTTGCCAACATTTTTAGGTTGTGGGATTTTTACTCTTTAATTCCGTTCGTAACCTTGATTGTGTCATCGGCGCTTTCGAAATCTGTGCCGTTAAAGGCGTCGCCGTCAAAGGCGCCGTATTGCGCCTGGCCGGTTACTCCCAGAAACGCATCGTTGCTGGAATTACCCTCAGCGGTGTTTGAGTTGGCCCCTTCGTTCTTGCCGTAAACTGTGCCGCTTACGATGCGGAAAATGGAATTGGTCGCGCGAACCCCGCCGGCGCCGCTCGTGCCAGTAACTTTATTGTCGGAAATTATCCCGTCGTACATGGTAAAGACGGCGCCCCTATCGAGCCTCACTCCGCCGCCGGAATTGGCGCCAGCGGCGGTGTTGCCGGAAATTACCGCTCCCCCGCGCATGGTAAATATGGAGTTGTCATATACATTGTCGTGACCGCCAATGTATATGCCGCCGCCCGATAATTCGCCTCTGGCTGAATTGCCGGAAATTTCGCCGCCATTCATGGCAAAGGAGCCAGTTCCGGTAAAATAAATCCCGCCGGCTTGGTGGGCCGCGTCGGTATTGTTGGCATTCCCGGTAATTTTCGATCCGGCTTCCATCGTCAGGCTTGCGCCGCCGGATATATGAACCAGCGCGTTATTGTTGGGGGAAACGCCCTTGAGGGTAATGTTATTGCCCAGCGTCAGGCTGCCGCTTGCGTCTCTAACGGTAAAGAGCGCGCCGGTTCCGGTAAGCTGTATCGTCCGCTCCGTGTCCGCGCCGACAAGGGTTAGATCCCTATCCTGGCCGAGAGTCTGGCTGCCTGCTTCCATGTCCTTGCCTACTATCAGCGTATATGAACCTTCGCGTCCGTCGCCGTTGATGTATTTGAGCATCTCTCCGATATCGTCCGGATCGGCAAGGGACTCAGGCGCGTTCCATTTCGCGGTCAGGGTGATGTCGGCGTTTTTTATCGTGTCAGTCTCGAAATTCCACACCGCCTCGCCGTTGTACCACCCGACAAAGGTATATTCCGCGCCGTCCTTCCATAAACCCGCGAGGCCGTGTTCGGCGGGATCAAAGGCCCGCGTTTTATCCGCCGCCGGCTTGGCAACTCTTTCCCCGCTTCTCAAGCCGGAAACTGTGAAGATATCGCTTCCGTTGGCGTAGTCATATATTATGGTGTAGGTTGTCGAGAT
>WRAL01000010.1 GCA_009780285.1 Treponema sp. | reverse complement strand
CCTTTTGTCCCCGCGCAACAGCGCCTCGCGGTGCCTGCCGAAAACCTTAAACCCGACTTTTTCGTAGGATTTTATGGCCCTTTCGTTAAAGGAAGCGACGCGCAGGAAAATATTGTGCAGGTTTAAAGCCTTGAAGCCAAAGTCCAGCAAAAGTCCCAGCGCTTCCGTTCCGTAGCCCTTATTCCAATAGCTTTTATCGCCAATAAAAATGCCAACCTCTCCGGCCTGATCGACGTGATCCAAATCCGCGTATCCGCAATTCCCAATAATCTCGTCCCTGGCAATGTCAATAATCGAATAGTTATGCGATCTTGACAATTTTTCCAGGATTTCCCTTTCGGCTGCAAGGCTTATCGATTTTTCGTACAGAAGCAGGTTTTCGGTAACTTCCAGGTCGTTAAGCCAGGCGGTAAACTTTTCCGCGTCGCGCGCGTCCATAGGAGACAAATAGCATTTAGTCCCAACCATTTTTCTAAAGCGCATAATCCACCTCAGGCGAAAAGCCCGATAGTGCCGGTGCGCCATTCCTCCCGCGCCTCCATCACAAGCTCTTCCACCTCGTGCCAGTCGTCGGCGCGCGGCCCCGGCAGGCCACGGTTTGTTGAATTGCTAAAAACGATGGTGTTACAGCCCTGTTCGCGCAGGCCGACGATATTGCCCGGCGCGTCGTCTATATAAACATCCGCGCCAACGGCCCTTTTATCCTTCATAAAACAAATATCCCAATAGGGAATGTCGAAATTATCAAGCCACTCAACTGTTTGAGTGATCGTGGCACGGTGAAAATATTTTAAAAAAAGCCTGTGCGTAATTATCCGTATGCGAATGCCTTTTTTCGACAGCTTGCGCAAGACAGTCGGCGCATTTTTTATCGGCTCCATCGCTGAAAAAATATTTCTTTGCGTAACGGCAAAACGATGAAGGCGTTCGTAGCCGCCAAATTCGTCTATTCCCCATTCGGAAAGCCCATAGCTTACCTCAGTGGTAAGGCTTTCAAGCGGCTTGTTAAGCCATTCCGCGGCTATCTTCCGCACAGCGCCGTAAAAGTCGCCGACAACGCCGTCAAGATCCACGCCAAAGATAAAATCGTTTTCCTTCATTCTTTCCTCCTTAAGGTTCGACGTTTTTTGAAATAAGAATCGCCATGCTGCGCGCCTTTACCCTGTACCTGTAGGGAACGCCAAGCGGCTTTTCGCTTCCCTCCGGCAGAATGTCGTTCGGCGCGCCCATGCCCGTGTCCACGGCGACAAACCATCGCTTAAAACTATTGGCCGGCGGAATGACAAAAGTCGTCACCTCGGCGCCGGAATTAAACATAATGAAAAAATCGTTCGCGTCCTTGTCGCGCAGAACGTCCGCCTGCCTGCCGTTAATGTGCAGCGCGAAGGTATAGCCAATATTGTCCCAGTCCGGGCTTACGCCCTTTTCCGTGTACCAGGTAATGTCCGGCGTTGCATTGTAATTTCCGCCACGGCCCGTGTAAAATTCCGGGCGCATAAAACCTGGATGGCTAAGCCTGAACGCGATCATTTCCTTCACAAAGCGGAAAAGATCCTTGTTCTTTTCAAGAAGTGACCAATCGTACCACGAAGTTTCGTTATCCTGGCAGTAGGCATTGTTGTTTCCGCCTTGGGTGCGCCCGAACTCATCCCCTCCAAGAATCATCGGCGTTCCTAGCGACACAAGCAAAGTGGCGAAAATGTTTTTTGTTTGCCGCAAACGAATATCGTTGACCAAAGGATCCTTCGCCGGTCCTTCGACTCCGCAATTGAAACTGTAATTGTGGTTTCCGCCGTCGCGATTTTCCTCGCCGTTTTCGTCATTTCGCTTTTTATTGTAACTTACTAAGTCCCAAAGACAAAATCCGTCATGGCTTGTAACAAAATTAATCGAGTGGAAAGGCTTGCGCCCGTCGCGCAGGTACAGATCGGAACTACCGGAAAGTCTCGTCGCCAAATGCCTGCTTTGCAGGGGATCCCCGCGCCAGTACTTGCGCACTTCGTCCCTGTAACGGTCGTTCCATTCCGCCCATCGCCCGCCGGGAAACCAGCCGACCTGATACGCGCCGCCGGCATCCCAGGCCTCGGCGATTATTTTCGTCGAGCTTAAAACCGGATCCTCGGCAATGCTTTCAAGCATGGGCGGCGATTCCATTAGGTTTCCGTTTTGATCACGGCCTAAAATAGAACCCAAGTCAAAACGAAAGCCGTCAACGTGCATCTCCACGACCCAATACGAAAGGCAGCGCATAATAAAAGCGCGAACCACCGGATGATTGCAGTTCATCGTGTTGCCGCATCCGGAATAATTTTTGTAATAGCGCCTATTGTCGTCAAGCATGTAGTAAATGGAATTGTCAAGACCGCGAAAAGAAAAAGTCGGGCCGTTTTCGTTGCCCTCGCCGGTGTGATTAAACACAACATCTAAAATTACCTCGATGCCGGCCTTGTGAAGCTCCCGTACCATAGTCTTAAATTCATTGACAGGCCCGCCGGGGCTGCGATCCACGGCGTAAGATTCCTTGGGCGCGAAGAACGCCACCGTGGAATATCCCCAGTAATTTGTCAGCGCCTTTCCAGTTTTTGGGTTCGCGCGAGCAAGCTCGTTTTCGTTAAATTCCTGAATAGGCAAAAATTCCAGGCTCGTAACTCCAAGCTCCTTGAAATAAGGAATTTTTTCGATAACGCCCAGATACGTCCCCGGATTTTTCGCGCCAGAGCTTGGATGCGCCGTCAAACCCTTTACATGCGTTTCGTAAAGAACGCTAAAGCGCAAAGGATAATTAAGCGGCGCGTCCCCCTGCCAATCAAAATCACCGTCGTCCACAACGACGCACCTTGGAAGATCGCGAAGATTTTCCTCGTCGCAAAAAGAAATATCCCCCAGCTTCGAAGCGTTGTCGAAACCGCAGCAGTTGCCAAAATCCCAATTCGAAGTATTGTGAATAGATTTTGCGTAAGGATCGAGCAGCGCCTTGTGCCTGTTAAAGCGCATCCCGGCTTCCGGCCTGTAAGGGCCGTCCGCCTTGTACAAGTAGCAAGCGCCGGCGGCAAGCCCATGAACATGGCAGTGCCAAATATCGCCGGTCTTGGCGCCGCGCGCGTCCAGCGGAATCTCGACAAAAGCGCTGTCCTTTTCCGCCGATTCAAAAAGAACAAGCGTAATGAGCGTCGCGTTGCGCGAAAAAATCGCGAAATTAACCCCATCGCCGGCCAGCGACGCGCCGAGCGGCAGCGCCTTCCCATTGCTCAGGGCAAAATTTCCAAAACTCATGCCGACATTCTAGCGCATCCGGAAAAAAAAATCTATGAAAACCTTCGTGCTCCTGCGAAGTTTAAGCGACAATACCATGTGGGGGGCCAAGCCCCCCTCGCTCCAGCCTTGCTCCAATTCTAGCGTGGAGTTTTGTGGCGGGCAAAGCCCGCCGCAAAACTCCGAGGCCAATGCGCCGTAGGCGCATTGGCCCGCCTTCGGCCCGGAGCAAGTCTTACGCTACCCCCCGCGCGGGGCGCTGCCCAGGGCCCCGCATTAACACGCTGCCGATTGACAGGCGCCCGCGCGGCGCGCTACCATTGCCTAATGCTGGCTTTAATCGAAAAACTTAAACGAGAAAGAATCCTTGAAAGGGAAGAATTCCGTGCCCTTCTTTCCGGCGCCGATGCGCGGGCCGACGACCGCCTGCGCGAGCTTGCAAGGGAAACGGCGCGGGAAAATTTTTCCAACGAAATTTACGTGCGCGGCCTTATAGAATTTTCAAATTATTGCCAAAGAAATTGTCTTTACTGCGCCCTGCGCGCCGCAAACCGCGCCGTCGAACGCTACCGCATGGAAAAAGACGAAATCCTCGAATGCTGCGAGCGCGGGCGCGAACTGGGCTTTCGCAGTTTTGTTATGCAATCCGGCGAGGACAATTATTATACTGCGGAAAAAATGACGGAAATAATCGCCGCGATACGCGCGCGGCATCCAGATTGCGCGATCACCTTAAGCGTAGGCGAAAAGGACGAGGAAACCTACCGTGCCTACTTTAAGGCCGGCGCCAACCGCTTTCTTCTGCGCCACGAAACGATATCCCCTGAACATTATCGCAAACTTCATCCGCCGGGAATGGAACTTGCCCCGCGCGTCGAATGCCTTCGCGCGCTTAAAAGAACGGGCTTTCAAACGGGAAGCGGAATAATGGTAGGCTCTCCTTTCCAGACTATCGACAATATCATTGACGACCTTTATTTTCTTGCCGAACTGCGCCCTGAAATGATCGGCATTGGCCCTTACCTTCCAAGCCGAGACACGCCCTTTGCGGGCGAAAAGCCCGGCAGCGCCGAAGACACTGTTCGCCTAATCGCGATCCTGCGCCTTATGCGCCCGGACGCGTTAATCCCGGCAACGACGGCGCTTGCCACGGCGGAGGATGACGGGCGCGAGCGCGGCATTCTCGCCGGCGCCAATGTTGTAATGCCGAATCTGTCGCCGGCGGGGGCGCGCGAAAAGTATAGGCCTTACGACAACAAGGCCGGGCGCGGCGCCGAAGCCGCCGAAGGCCTCGAACTTTTACGCGCAAGGCTAGCAAAAATTGGCTACGCAATCAGCGCCGAAAGGGGCGATCACGCTGAATTTATAGAAGGCGGCCGATGTCAAAAAACGTAAAATCAAAGTTCAAGGCGATGTTGCCTTATTTCCTTCTTGCCGTTGCGGTTTTGATCACGCATAGAATTATAGCCAGCCTTAGCGCTTTTTCAGGGGCGGCCTCGGCGATACGCGCCATTCTTGCGCCTTTTTTCTACGGCTTTTTGCTGGCCTTTATCGTCAACGTTCCCTACAGCGGGATCAAGGGCCTTTTACAAAAATCGCGTGTAAAGTTTTTCCGCAAGCAAAAAAAAATCTTCGCCGCGCTTTTAACGATAGCGTTTTTTTCGCTGCTTGTCTTCCTCATAACGCGCCTTCTCGTGCCGCATATTCAAAGCATCGTGGCGTATTTTGTGGTGAATCTTCCCGTGTATTTGGACATGACGCTAAGAAGC
This sequence comes from Treponema sp., assembly GCA_009780285.1. GTDB lineage: Bacteria > Spirochaetota > Spirochaetia > Treponematales > Breznakiellaceae > WQXQ01. The sequence continues at coordinate 10,215 of WRAL01000010.1, read as the reverse complement.
ATCGAGCGATTCAATGAAATGGATCTTTTCGGTATTTATATCAGCCTGGAAAGAATTATGGCGATGATTCAAGGCGCCGTTTCCGACATCAGCTTTGAAACACTGGCCGTTCCACTGAATTTTATCTTTGGCGTTCCGGCGGCGCTCTTTACCGCGGCGCTTGCGTTTATTTCCTCGATTTACATCATGATCGAAAAAGGCAAGTTCAAAAAATTTCTTTGCAGGGCGCTCTGCGCCTTCGCGCCCGAAAAAGCCGCCGTCGCGATAATCGAATTCGCCGGCAGGCTTAACAAAAATTTTAAGCGCTATGTGTATATCCAGAGTATCGACGGCCTTATTCTCGGCGCGATAGCCACGTTGATCCTGCTTATCCTGCGCTCTCCCTATGCGCTTATTTTGGGAGTCATGCTTGGGCTGCTTAACTACGTGCCGTATTTCGGCTCGATCGTCGGCACGATAGTCGCGATAATCGTCGTGGCCTTTACCCAAGGCATTGGAATGGCGGCGATCGCCGCGGCGGTCCTTTTGGTCGCGCAGCAGATCGACGGGAACATCATTCAGCCCAAGCTTATGGGCGGCTCTTTTTCGCTAAGCCCCTTATTGATAATCATCAGCGTAACGATAGGCGGCGCGGCCGCCGGAGTTTTGGGGATGATCGCGGCGATTCCCATTGTCGCCGCGCTGAAGGAAATAGCGGAGAGGGCGCTCAAATGCCGGGAAGCTAAAAAAACTCTTCGCGCGAATGAGGAAGACGGTGCGTCCGGGCTTTGAGGGCTGCGTCGACGCATTTTCGGGCCTTTTTTAATCAATAATCTTCTCCACGAGCATCTCCGGGGGCGCATAGACTAAACGCCCAGTTTACGCTATCATGTCCCAATGGGGCCGGCTCGACCGGCCGACTTGAAAACAAGGGCATTTTTGGGGGTTTATCATTTGAGCAGCGAAATTGAGAGAAGGGGAGAAGCTATGGAAAAAAAATTGTTGGACGTGCTTAGAATAGGAATATTCTACGATGGATACTATTTCTATAAGATTAGCAACTACTATAAGTACGAGCACGAGAAGAAGTCGCGCATCAGCATCAGCGGCCTGCACGAGTTTATTCGCGGGGAAGTTGCGACGCTTAGCGGCATGGACATTCGGCGCTGCCAGATCATCGACGCGCACTATTTCAAGGGACGATCGCTGGCGCGGGACATGGGGGAAAAGGTTCAGAGCGAGCGAATTTTCGAGGACATTCTGATGCGCGAGAATATCGTCAGCCATTATTTGCCCTTGCGTCTGGGCGGGGACGGAAGCTTCGTGCAGGAAAAGGGGATTGACGTTTGGCTGGCGCTGGAGGCCTACGAGCTTGCGATTTACAAGCGCTTTGACATTCTGGTTTTGATTGCCGGCGACGGCGACTACGTGCCGCTCGTGCGCAAGCTGCACACGCTGGGCACTCAGGTCATGCTTATTTGCTGGGATTTTGCGTACCACAACGAGCACGGCGATCCGGTCGAGACGAAAACCTCGCGGCAGCTCCTTTCCGAGGTCTTTTATCCCGTGCAGATGAGCCAGAAAATCAACCAGGGAAGCCCGGAGCAGATAGACGGCCTTTTCGTTACGGAGCGGCCGCAGGAGCCGGCATTCACGCATAGCCCTGTCGCCGAGCCTTCGTTGCGTGAGGGCGAATATACGTCCGTAATTCTTAACGTGAATCCGGCCGGCTTCGGCTTTATTCGGGACGAGGAAAAGAACAATATTTTCTTCCACTACAGCCGTCTTGCCAATTGCGAGTTCCCGGATTTGAGGCCGGGGATGAAGGTTTGCTACACGATCGAAGAGGACGAGGAGCGCAGCAAACAGGAGGAAAGGCCCGTTTACCGCGCCACGCGCGTTACGCTTTTGGAATAAAAGCGGGCCCTAGTGTTCCGGAATATTCCTTGGCAGGCAAGGAATTACCTCAACCTGCATACCGTCATTTGAATATTCCGGAACACTAGACGCGCAGTCGCAGAAAGAGCAGAAGCGGCAAATGGTCGCTCAGGCCGCGCCCGGTTCTCGGATTGTAGGGCATGGGAAGCCCGTCCGCGCCGGCGAAGGGCGGAGCGCCAAGCGCCGCGCTGTCGTGGAATTCCCAGGGCGCGCCTCCGAACAAATGCGCGGATAGCAGAAAGTGATCGATGGTCTCCCATGAATTCCTGAAATAGTACGAGCCACCGTCTTTTTCCACCGACCATGGAGAGTAAAGCGCAAGAATTCCTTCCGGGAAAAAACTGGCCTCCGGCGGCTTGGCATGACTTAAAACTAAAAAATCCATCTGAAGCTGTTCCGGCGCAATTTCCTGGGCGATGTTTGTTCCAAGCCTCGCGCTTGCGCGCGAAAGCGCAAAATTGTATGCCAACGGATCGTCCGGCATGAGCGAGCGCATCATTGTCGCGCCGGCAACAAAAAATTCATTGTAAGGAATGTTCATATCCCCAACAACGACGAGCGGCAGTTCAGGATTGCTCAGCGCGAGCTCTCTCATCCTGCGAAGGATAACCCGCGCCGCGGCCATTCGAGTGCTTTCGGTTTCGTCCGCGCCTCCCAGCTTGGACTTCCAGTGGCAGACGAAAAGCGCAAGCGACGCGCCATCGTCCATCTCGCCTTCCGGGCCGCCGGGTAGCCTTATTCGCGCTTCCAAAATCGGCCTGGGGATCGCGTCGCCGGCTATGTCGATCGCGTGCGCCATAACCCATTCCAGCGGATAGCGGCTTAAAAGCCCAAGCCCCAACGCAGCTCCCGGCGCGTTCGCGAAGTGTCCCCAGAGATAGCCATGTCGCGTAAGCGCCTCGGCAAGGTCGGCGATCACTTGCGCCGATCCAATTTCCTGAAAGGCGATAACGTCCGGCGGCCGTTCCATGTCGCCAATGGCTCGCGAGATCGCGCCTATGCGCCCCATGTACTTTTCCCTCGTCCAGCCGGCCGATGCCTGAAAGTCCCGAAAACTCGTGCCTTCCTCCACGAGATCGAAAAGCAGATGCATATTCCAGGTCATAATGACAAGGGAATCATCCCGCGCTCGCAGCCCGTCGCCGGAAACGCAGCCGGTCAATACCAGCGCGACAAGCAGCGCCAGCCCCATTCTAATTTTATAGTCTTTCATATTATATACATGGCGCGAATTCGCGTTTTGCTTTAGTCCGCACGAAAAATTATCGAAATTAATTGCGCCTGAGTTTTTTGCCGTCCGCGGATCTAAAGGGATTGCGCCTATGCCGAAGGAAGGACTGATAGGCGGCGCTGCTTTCGTAGTAGCCGTCCAAGCCCTTGAACGACGAGGATTCGTCGCAGCGGTACAGTTCCATAAGGAGAGGGAAAAGCGGCGACGCCATTTTTTCGCCGGTGAATGAAAGCGGCAGGCGTGGAAGCGCGGCCGGAAGCATGTGATTGCGAACGAGGTAGCAAACGTCGCGCGAGATATGGGCGCCGAAGCCAAGGCGCGCAAGAAAACGCGCGGCTTCCCGCTCGCCAAGCTGCGCATGCGCCTCGAAGGGCCGGCGCGAGGTCGGAGCGCCTGAAGGAGCGCGGCCTGAAAGCCTTTGCGAGACCGACTTGCCGGCATCGTGCAGCAAAAGGGCAAGCGAAAGGCGCAGGTCAAAGCCTGAGCCGGAAGGCTTGCGATGGCGCAGGGTTTCCATGGTGTGATTCCAGACATTTCCTTCAGGGTGAAATTCCTTTGAATGATCCACTTCGTCCATTTCGGCAAGCTCGGGCCAATGCGCGCCTACAAAGCCCGCGCTTTTTAGAAATTCAAAGCCGGCCGCAGGGCTTGGCGCTTCCAAAAGTTCGATCAGAGCCAGGCGCTGTTCCTCGATTCCGAGTTCGCGGCTATCGATCTTGTCGCGTAACTTTTGCGCGAAGGCTTTTATTTCGCGCGGGCTAAAGTCAGGAAAAAAACGCGCGAGGATTAGGGCGCATTCAATGGCCGCGCTTGGGCCGTCGGAAAAAGCCGCGCGATCTAGAAGCGCGGCGCGCGCGTCCTCGTTTTTTTGCATGCCGCTTTTTAGGTTGCGCAAAATGGCGAGCGTCTTTTCGCCGCCGGAAAATTCGAGCGTTTCGCAGTCCATGTAAAAATCAAGAAAGTCGAATCCGCCGCGCGTGATATCTTCAGACTCCAAAGGCGCGCAGCGGAAGTACCAGGTTTTTTCGCTGCAGTCCAGCGCCGCGTCGGCGAAAGCCGCTCCGGGGTAGCGCAAGCCTTCGAAGATTCGCGCGAGATCGCAAATATCTCCATCAAAAAACAGGCGCACGGCCTGCGAGGGCGCGCGCTCTAGGTACGCGTCTATGGCGCTAAAGCCGCGCAGCGTTACCGAAAAGCCGGCGGCGGCGATTTCTTTTTCAGGCGACATCATAAGCGCGATTGCGAACGCCGGACTTGGCCGGCGAACGCCGGATTCTAGCCGGCGAATGCCGCTACCTCAACGTTTCAGCCGCGCCCAATTCCGCCCAAGCGTCAAAGGGCATAATGGGCATCGCGCTGCCGTTTCGCGCAAGCCTGAATCGAATGTCCTGCGCGACGTGCGCGGGAAGAAAGGCTTCGATTGCCACGAGGGCGGGATTTGCGCTTGCATTATGGAAAAGGATTGCAAGCCATGCAAAAATACGAAAACGCATAAGCCTGTCAACTAAATTATCAAAAAAAGTAGGACGAGGATACTGTTCGAAGATCACCTCCTGGCCTTCCGGAATGCCGGCAAGCTCGCGCGCGACGCGGATCGCGTGGCTTAGGCCGCCGATGCTGTCTATAAGGCCGGCTTCCAGCGCCGCGCCGCCTGAATGTATGCGTCCTTGCGCGACGGCATGGACTTCATTTATCGTAAGGCCTCGCTCGCGCGCGACCCGCGCGACAAAATAATCATAAAGCTCGAGTATCACCAGGCGAAAACGCTCGACTTCCAGTTCCGTAAGATCGCGCCCCAGGAGAAAGCCCGAATACATATCGGAGCTGTTTCCCAATTTAATTACATCAAAGGTTAGTCCAAGACTCTCGCTCAAGCCATTGTCGTAAATCCAGCCGGAAATTACGCCTATGGAGCCGGTCATCGTGGCAGGCGTCGCCATGATATGGCTTGCGGTCACCGATGCCCAGTAGCCGCCGGAGCCTGCGACCGAGCCCATGGTTACAATCACTGGCATGCGCCTGCGCGCGCTTTGTATCGCGTCGGCGATAAGCTCGGACGCTTCCAGGCCGCCGCCAGGGGAAGTTATGCGAATGATTATAGCGCTGACGCGATCCCTGCGCGAAAGCTCTTCGATATTTTTCGCAAGCGCGCGGGCCGAAATGCCCGTGTCCATGTCGGTGGCGCCATTTGCGTTAATAACGGCAATTACGGGCGGGCGATTCCAAAAGCCGCGCGGCGCCCTGGGCGGCCCGTAAGATCGCGCGGCGCTCGTAACGCTTGACTCCTGATCGCCGAAAACAAAGAACTCAGGCGAGCGTCCGCCCAATAATTCGCGCGCCGCGCCGACAATTGCCTGTCTTCCTCCTATACCGTCAACAAGGCCGCGCGCAAGGGAGCCGTTTGCCGAGAACATAAATTCATTGTTAATAATCGCGTAAAATTCTTCCGTGGAAAGGCCGCGCGAGGAAGTTATCGCATCGCGCGTAACGGCCATTACGTCGTCAAGCCAGGCGCCGTACTGCGCAATGTCGGCGTCCGAAAGCGAGTCGCGCGTGTAGGTTTCATAAGCGGACTTATGTTCAAAAAAACGCAGCTCGCGCATTCCTATGCCAAGCATCTCAAGCCCGTTTTTCATGAAACCTCTTCCCCAGGAATAGCCAAGAAGAGTGAGCATTCCACGCTCGTGAATAATAATTTTATCGGCGACGCTGGCAAGATAATAATGGTTGATTCCCGCGTCTCCAATAAAAGCTATAACGCTTTTTCCTGTGGCGCGAAATTCCTCGAGCGCCGTTCGAAGCTCCCACATTGTTCCATGCCCAGCCGTAAGATTGGAAATATTGAGAACAATTCCGGCTATTTGATCGTCGCCGGCGGCGCGCTCTATGGTTAGGAGCGCGTTCAGAAATGTTGGCGGAGCAGAGGACGAAAGCAGCGCGCTGGCCTGGCTCTGGCTGCGCAGGTTTAGCTCGACAAAGCCGTTTTGCGCCGGCAAAAATGTCGCCGGCAAAGCAAGGCATACACAAAGGGCCAAAATTTTCACATGTGGTTTCATTCGCGTTTCTCCTTCGTTTGCGCCGGAAGGCTCCGCGCGCGCGTTTAGCCATTCTACCGGAAAAGCCGGCGCGGAGTAAGGCCTACGGATTTATGAAGGGGAGCTGGCGCTAGCGGCCGCTTTTTTGCCTTCCGCTCTCGCGCAGCGCCAGGCGCGCGATTTCGGCGATCGCCTCGCGGCGATCATCGTCGAGCCACTTGACGCGCAGGCAGCCGGCGCCGATGGCCGACTTTCCAAAAAGCCCGACATAGCGCTGCAAGGGCGGCGGCTGGCCCTCGAGCCAGAGCATGAGGTATAAATGCACGGCGTTTTTTTGTATTTTCAGCGCGATGCGCGGGAAAGGGCCGTCGTGCGTGGAGCATTTGTAGTGGAAGTCGATCCAGCCCAGGCCCTCGAACTTGCCGCAGGCGAAGTCGTAGCCGGCCGCGCCGATTTCTTTTTCCAGTATGCCGGCTATTTCGTCGTGCAGGCTTTGCAGGTTTTCTTTCATTGGCAGTTTTCCTGTTGCGCGCGGCCTTTGCAGTCCCGGCAAACGCCCGCGAGATAGATTCCGTGCGCGCGCGCCTCGTGCCCGTGAGCTTCGGCGACCTCCGCGCAGATTGCGCTTATGTCGCCGGAAAGGTCGAAAATGCGTCCGCAGGAATCGCAGACAAAATGGCAATGGCCGTGCAAGCGGTTGTCGTAATGCGCGGAACCGTCAACGCTGCCTATGTTTGCGATGTCTCCGGCCTCGGCCATTCGCGCAAGGTTGCGGTAAACCGTCGCGCGGCTTATCGACGGATGCTTCGTCGCTACTTCCGCGTAGATCTGCTCGGCGGTCGCGTGCGTGTCCAAATCGCCCAGCGCCGCCAGAATCAGCCGGCGCTGGATGGTGTCTCGCGACGGCCGCCTATCGCTTCGCAAGATGCTCGACCATCTCCTCTATGGACTTCTTGCCGAACAAAACGGCGCTGTCGTCGATAATCACGGCCGGAAGGCTCATGATGCTGTGCGCGTCGCGCAGTTCGGGATAGTGGCGCATGTCGATCATCTCGGCGACGATGCCTTCGTTAAGCGAGGCTATGCGCTGGCAGGCCTGAACCACGTCCGGGCAAACGGCGCATGAAAGCGAGACGCCTATTTTTACGTTCGCCGGCTTTAGGCTTTTTATTTTTTCCAATAGATCGCCGTCTATGCGCTGGCCGGGGCCGGCGACGTTGTAAATAGCGAGTATGAAGGACTCAAGCTCGTGCCCGCCGGGAATCCCGTGGAAGTTAAGCCCGGAATATTTCCCGTTTTTATCGAGCAGCGCGATTACCGGCAAGTGATCGGCGGCAATTTCAGATTCAAGCTGTGGGTTTTCGCCCTTTGCGAAAATGTTCACGGAAACTTTGTCGGCGACGGCGCCGAATTCGCCAAGGAAGTTTCTAACGTCGTCGGCCAGCTTTCCGGATTCCGGCAGAATCGCGCTAAGGCCCACGGCGCTTTCGCAGCGCTCCATCACGTAGCGAATCTGCCCGGCGGCCTGCTCGGAAATAAACCCGGAGCTTTCCTCCTTTTCGACGGCGATTCCAAGCTCGCGCTTTTTGTCCTCGATGTATTTTTCGATGGCGGTCGAGGCGATGGCGCCGTCGGAAGCGGCCGTTACAAGCTGGCGCAGGCGCTTGGGCCTTATGTCGCCGGCCGCGTAAACGCCGGGGACGTTGGTCTGCATGTCGTCGTCGGTGGTGATGTAGCCCTGCGCGTCCATGTCCACATGGCCCTTGAAAATAGCGCTTATGGGCTCATAGCCGACGAAGACGAAAACGCCGAAAGTGTTGTCCTCTTCCTTTACATGGTAGATCCAGGTTTCTTTTGTTTGGTTGTTAATGAATTTCGCTTCTTTTAGGACGTTGGTTCCCTTTATGTACACAACTTCGGTGTTGAATTTTACGTCGATCTTATCGTTGGCAAGAACCTTGTCGCCCAGGGTTTTCGCGCAGGTGAACTCAGGCTCGCGCGCGATCACCGTTACTTTTCTTGCAAAGCGAGTAAGGAAAATCGCCTCCTGCGCGGCGGCGAAACCGGCGCCTATGACGAAAATATCCTTGCCCTCGAAAAGCTCGCCGTCGCAGGTCGCGCAGAAGCCCACGCCGCGCCCGGAAAATTCCGCCTCGCCCTCGAAGCCAAGGCTTCGCGGCTTGGCGCCGGTGGCGATCGCCACGCCGACGGCTTTAAAGGTCTCGTTGAACTTAGTGCTTATTTCCTTAATGTCCTTGGAAAAATCCACTGAAACGACTTCGTCGGTAACGAGCGCCACCCCGAAGCCCTCCGCCTGCTGCCTCATTTTTTCCATTAATTCCTTTCCGCTGATGAAAGGGATGCCGGGATAGTTCACCACGTCGGAAGTGATTTTTATCTGCCCGCCAAGGTCGGACCTTTCTATGACAAGGGTTTTCAGCTTGGCGCGCGCCGCGTAAATAGCCGCGCTGTATCCGGCCGGACCGCCGCCGATCACGATTAGGTCGAAAAGTTTTTCCATTATGTCGCCTCCGTTTTGAAGCGGGATCGCCAGCCGCCCGAGGCGGGAGCGGCGATCCCCTCCAGTTTCTACAGCTTGCCCACCAGATCCATGCTGGGCTTCAGGGTCTCGTCTCCGGGCTGCCACTTGGCGGGGCAGACCTGATCGCCGTGCTCGGCCACGAACTTGGCGGCCTGCACCTTGCGCAGAAGCTCGCTGGCGTCGCGCCCGATTCCGAGCTGGTTTACCTCGTAGGCGACGATCTCGCACTGCGGGTTGACGATGAACGAGCCGCGAAGCGCGAGCCCGGCTTCCGGAATCAGCACCTCGAACAGGTTCGACAGGCAGTGGGTCGGGTCGGCGAGCATCGGGTACTTGATCTTCTTGATCGTCGGCGACGCGTCGTGCCAAGCCTTGTGGGTGAAGTGCGTGTCGGTAGAGACGCTGTACACTTCGCAGCCGGCCTTCTTGAAGCCTTCGTGCTGGTCGGCCAGGTCGCCAAGCTCCGTGGGGCAGACAAAGGTGAAGTCCGCCGGATAGAACACGAACACCGACCATTTGCCCTTCAAGTCCGCGTCGGAAACCGTTTTGAACTTGCCGTCTACAAAGGCTTCGACCTTGAAGCCTTCGATCTTCTTGCCAATCAATGACATACTGAATCCTCCTGAATGATAATCATTCTCATTTGAGAATACCGTATGCCGGAAATTCTGTCAAGCGGGGGCCGCGCGGCCTTTTGGATCTAGGGCCGTTGATCCGTGGACCCCAGCGCTCCGCCGCGCGCGGGTCCTCGGCATGTCGCTGCGCTCCAAATGCCTCGGCGCCCGCGCGCGGCGGAGCGCTGGGCATACGCGGTGGGATCTTTGGCAAGAAAGGCCGCTATTCTATAGAAAAAAGCTTTGCACAAGGCGCCCCTGCGCCTTGTGCAAAGCTTTTATGTTGTCAGGCAATCATGCGTGGAGTTTTGCTTCGCAAAACTCCGAGGCCAAAGCGCCGCAGGCGCTTTGGCCCGCTCTCGGCGCCCGCGCCCGCCGGCCGCAGGGCATTCGCGCAGGACTTTAGATGTGGGCCTGATCGTACAGGCGCGGGTGCCGGACACGCAGGCCTCGTGACTGAGGCCGAAGCCTGGTGTCGGTCACTCTTGCGTGACTCTCAACTAGGCGATTAATTCACTCCGGCCCAGAGGCGGCTTGCCTGGCGAATATCAGAACCTCTGAGTCGAATGCGTCTAAATCCACATCGCAATTTAGTGGAACAGTTATTCTTCCAAGCCGATTGTTGAAAAAAGCGTTACGCTTGATCGATTTGACGGCATCAGAAATTACAACGTTGGTAAGCTGGTTGAAGGCAAACGTCTCCGCTTCGATGCGAGAAATAGATTCCGGAATGGTAACGCTTGTCAGCTGATTTTTTTTAAATGCCCCGCGCCCGATTTGAACAACGCTTGCCGGAATGACGACGCTGGCAAGCCGGTTCTTCTTAAATGCGTTACGCTCGATGTGGGTAACGCTATCCGAAATGGCGACCCTGGT
>WRAL01000009.1 GCA_009780285.1 Treponema sp. | reverse complement strand
GAGGGTGGTTTTTTGTTTTAAAGTTTTTTTTTTTTGTAGGGTTTGGGTGTGTGTGGGGGGGGGGGGGGTAAATGTCGCTGTCAGCGTGTTATAAACATGCTGCAGGCGAGTAAGTTTGTCTTTGCATGAGGAGCTTCGCTCCTTCCCGTAAGTATACGTGTTCATTTTGATAATGGCACTCAACCGCCCGCCGCTAGTTTACCACGAGCAGGCCAGTCAGTCAAGTTGGAAATTGCCTGCCTTGCAAATTAGGCGCATCGGGAGCATTGTCCGAAACCGGGGCCGAGGCCAGTGCCTGGCACCGAGAGCCGGTGCCTGACACCCACGGCCGGTGCCTGGCACCCGAGGCCGGTGCCTGGCACCCAGGGCCGGTGCCTGGCACCCCACGGCGATCCTGGCCATTGCCCCGGCTTCCGCTAGTCGCGCAATTCCGGTATGCTTCCGGCATGGCAACCGGAAAGCTTTGGATTGTCCTTAATCCGACGGCGGGAAAGGGCAAGGCGGCGAGGAAGCGCGGCGTTATTGAACGGATTTTGAGCGAAAGCGGGCGCGCCTTTGAAACGCTGCTTACCAAGGGGCCGGGGGACGCCCAGCACATAGCGCGGGAGCTTCCGCTTGGCCCGGACGACGTTACCGTGGCCGCCGGCGGGGACGGCACCTGCAACGAGGTGGTCAACGGCCTTTTGTCCCGCCACAGCGACGCGCCGCCGCTCTTTGGGATTTTGCCCATAGGCCGGGGAAACGACTTCGCCTTTACGCCGGGCATTCCCTGCGACGCGGAAGGCGCGGCCCGCGCGCTCGTTTCCGGGAAAACGCGGCCTTTGGACATCGGCCTTGTCAAAGGCGGGGATTTTCCCGATGGGCGCTATTTCGCCAACGGCGTGGGCATTGGCTTTGACACAAAGGTCGGGCTTGAGGCTGCCAAAATGAAAATCAAAAGCGGCCTTTCCTACGCGCTGGGCGCCCTCATAACCCTCGCACGCTACGAGCCTTCGCCGGTCGTGCGCGTTCGCTACGGCGAAACGGATCTTACCATGCCGGCCGTGCTTGTTTCCGTGGTTAACGGCCGGCGCATGGGCGGCGTTTTTTACATGGGGCCGAACGCCGTTCTGGACGACGGGCTTTTGGACTTTTGCGCGGTCCGCCGTCATCCCAGCCGCCTTGGAATCGTTAAAATCATCCTTAAATACACTAAGGGAACGCAGGCCGGTTGCGCCGGGGTTCACATGGGCGCGAGCGGGCATTTTCTGATCGAGGCGTTGGAAGGCGGGCTTGTCGCGCATTGCGACGGGGAAACGCTCTGCCTCGACGGAAAGTCGCTGGAAATTTCCTGCCTCCCCGGCGCGCTTCGCCTTGTCGGAAGCGCGCCGTGAACCGTTTTCGCCATGCCGTGGTTTCCCGCCTGCTTCGCTGCGCGCTCGCCGCGCTTTGCAAAATCGACAGCCGGGAATTTACCGAGGCGATTTCCCGGCACAAGCCCATGATCGTGGCCTTCAACCACGTCAACTTCTTGGAAGTGCCCATTTTGGCCGCGCACGGCTACCCGGCCAAAGTTTCCGGCCTGGTCAAGGCGGAAACCTGGAAAAACCCCTTTTTTGCCTTTCTCTTCAATTCCTTTGGCGCCGTGCCGCTGAACCGTGGCGGCGCTTTTTCGCAGTCGTTCAAACAGGCGCGCGCGGCAATAGCCGAGGGCTTTTTTATCTGCGTCGCGCCGGAAGGGACGCGCAATCGCGACGGCGTTCTCGGCCGGGGAAAGCCCGGCATAATCCAGCTGGCGATCGAGGCCGACGCGCCCATTTTGCCTGTGGCGCATTGCGGCGGGGAAAAAATCTGGCAAAACCTCCGCCGCTTTAAACGAACGGAAATGCGCTTCCGCGTCGGGCCGCCCTTTAAGATCAAGTGCGCGGCGATGCCGGGCAAAAGCGAGCGCGAGGAGATCCTCGCCGAAGTGATGGGCCAAATGGCGCGGCTTTTGCCGGAGGAGCTGCGCGGCGAGCACGCGGCCCGCGCCGAGGCTCCTTGCGCCTGGCTGGAATTTATATGATCCGCATTTTCGACGTGGATCACACCCTGATCAAAAGCTCCAGCATGAGGCACTTCGCGCGCGAGGCGCTGGGGAGGGGAATCGCGCGGGCCTGGGATCTGCGCGGGCTTGCCGGCGAGTGGATCAAGTACAAACTTGGCCGGCCGGACTTCGATTTCGTTGAAAAGGCCGTGGGCATTCTTGCCGGCGCGCAAAAGGATGCGCTGGAAAAGGCCGCTCGCGCCGCCTTTGAGCGCGGCATTTCGCGCGATGTCTACCCGGAAGCGGAGCGGGCGATACGCGAGGCGCTGGACTCGGGCGAGCGCGTGATTTTCGCCACTTCGTCGCTGGGCATCGCGATTCGGCCTTTGGAGGAATTTTTCGGCATTGAAGGCTCGCTTGCCTGCGAGCTTGAGTTTCAGGGTGGCGCGGCTACCGGCCGGCTTTTGGGGCCAAGCCCTTTTGGGCCGAAAAAGAAGGCCGTCGTTAAGGAATGGATGGAAAAAAACGGGATTTCCCCCGCCGAAACATGCTTTTATTCTGATTCCTACGTTGACATTCCGCTTTTGGAATTTTGCGGAAAGGCCGTCGCCGTAAATCCGGACAGCCGCCTAAGGCGCGAGGCGAAAAGGCGCGGCTGGGAAATCCTGCGCTTTCGGGCCTAGGTCAGAGGGCTTAACAAAAAGTTTTTTTTGTGATACAACTGAGACGATTTTTCATGCGCGGGAGGCATGAGCTTTTGAGGCCCCCGCGCTTACAGGAGCTTCGATGAAAAACAACGTGTCCGTAGTTCCGGTTCTTCTAAGAAAGAGCCGCGCGCTATCGGCAAATTTGGTTTCGGCTTTCTATAGAATGTGGAAGATTCGCGCGCTGAAAAGGCGCGACGTATGCTTCAACCACATGAAAAACTTGTCGGTGATTTATTTCAAGCTCACCGGCTCGTGCAATCTTAGGTGCGTGATGTGCGGGCAATACGGCGAAAAAGGCGTGATGCATGGCCGCATGTCCGAGGAAGCCAAAAAGATAATGCCGCTTAAATCCTGGAAAAAGGTGGTGGACGACATAACGTCCACGCGCCCGATCATCTATCTCTGGGGCGGCGAGCCTTTTCTCTATCCCGATCTTTTCCCGCTCGCGCGCTACATAACCGAGAAGGGCCTTTACCTGAGCATCAACACAAACGGTACGCTCATGGAAAAACACGCCGAGCAAATCGTCCGCGACAAATGGTCCACGATTTTTGTATCGCTGGACGCTTTCCGCGAAACCAACGACGCGCAGCGCGGCATCGGCAGTTACGACAAGGCGATAGCCGGGATTAAGGCCGTCGCGCGGGAAAAGAAAAAGCAAGGCTCCTCGTTGCCGGTAATTGGAATTGTTACGGTAGTAACGAATCGCAATTACTTGGATCTCGCCAATCTTTCCGACGCGATAGACGAACTTGGCGTTGATCTTCATATTATTAACATGGGAACCTACACGAACGACGCGATAGTCGCGGCGCAGCGCGCGGTAATGCGCGACAAGCTCGACACCGACATCGACTGCCTGGAAGGCTACAACACAGGCTATAATCTAGGCATAGACGCGCAAAAATTCCACGCGATACTTGAGGACATAAAGAGCAAGAAGCGTCGGCACACGACAATCGCCGCGCCTAGGCTTAACCCTGAAAAAGTGGAAGTTTATTATAACGATCTTGAAACGCCGGTACGCGATCGCTGCATTGTCCCTTGGTGCCAGGCAAACATTAATTACAATGGGGACGTGCATTTTTGCGCGGATTATCCTGATTACATCCTTGGCAATGTCGCCGAAAATTCCTTTAAGGATATTTACAACGGCGAGCGCGCAAACAAGTTTCGCAAGGAAATTGGGGCCTTCGATAGAGGAATGTTTCCCGGTTGCCTGCGTTGCTACCAGAACATGCTTTTTGGGAATAAAATCAAAGGGTTTTAAACAAAATGCTGCACATCGGCATAGATGTTGGATCAACGACGGTAAAGGCCGTAGCGATCTGGCCGGATTCTGACGAAATCGTTTTTTCAAAATACCTTCGGCATAACGCCGATCAAAACGGAACCGTTCGAGCCTTGCTGCGAGAAATAGCCGGGCTTTTCCCACAAGAACGCATGAGGGCTGCCTTTTGCGGATCCGGCGGAAAGGTAATGGCCGAGGCCACGCGCTCGCATTACGCGCAGGAAGTCGTCGCAAACTCAATCGCCGTGCGCTCGCTGTATCCCAACGCCCGCGTCGCCATTGAGCTTGGCGGACAGGACGCGAAGGTAATCTTTTTTCACAAGGATGGCGCTTCCGGCCGGCTTGTCGCATCGGACATGCGCATGAACGGAAGCTGTGCGGGCGGCACCGGCGCGTTTATCGACGAAATCGCCACGCTCCTTCGCGTTCCTGTCGAAACCTTCGATGCACTGGCCGCTCGCGGGACGCAGGTTTACGACATTTCCGGGCGCTGCGGGGTTTTCGCGAAAACCGATATCCAACCGCTTTTAAATCAAGGCGCGCTTTTGGAAGACATCGCGCTTTCCACCTTTCACGCGATCGCGAAGCAAACCATCGGCGGCCTTGCGCAAGGGCTTGAGATACGCGCGCCGGTGGTTTTCGAAGGCGGTCCGCTTACCTTTAACCCTACTCTCGTAAAGGTTTTCGCCGAGCGCCTTGGCCTTGGTAGCGGGGACGCGATTATTCCCCAAAGCGGCGAGCTTTTCGTCGCTTACGGCACGGCGCTTTCGGTCGGCGAAATGTTCGCCGATCAGGGCGAGGATTTTTGCGCGCAGGAAGCGATCGCCGCCTTGCGGGAGCGCATACAGGACGTCGAGGAAAGCGCGGGCAAAAACGATCTGAATTTTTTCGACACGGAGGACGAGCGCAGGGAATTTCAGGCGCGCAATAAACTGCGCGTTATAGAAGGCGGCGCGGAAATTATTCGTGCTCAACGGCAGCCGGGCGCAAGCCCGCGCAAGTTGCGCGTCTACCTTGGAATAGACGCCGGATCCACCACAACCAAGTTTGCGCTTATCGATGAGGACGAAAATGTTTTTGACAGCTTTTACGGCCCCAATAAAGGCGAGCCTTTAAAGGTTATCAAACAAGCGCTCTTGGACATGCGCGCTCGCTACAGGGAAGCGCAAGTGGAGCTTGAAATAGCGGCGCTGGGAACCACTGGCTATGGCGAAATGCTTTTCGACAGGGCGCTGGGCGCGGACTTTCATACCGTGGAAACAGTGGCGCATGTGGCCGCGGCGCAAAAGTACGCGCCGGAGGCCAGCTTTATCCTGGACATTGGCGGCCAGGACATGAAAGCGATTACCATCGCGAACGGCGTGGTAACCAACATCACCGTAAACGAGGCTTGTTCCTCCGGCTGCGGATCCTTTCTCGAAACTTTTGCAAAAACGCTTAACATTCCCGTCGACAAAATAGCCGAGGCTGCCTTCAACGCGAAAAATCCCGCGCACCTTGGTAGCCGTTGCACGGTCTTTATGAACACGGCTATTATCACCGAGCAAAAAAACGGCAAACTTGCCGACGACATAATGGCCGGCCTTTGTCGCTCAATCGTTGAAAATGTTTTTACCAAAGTCGTTCGCATGTCAAGCGCTGTGCAATTGGGCGAAAAAATAATAGCGCAGGGCGGCACCCTTAAAAACGACGCCGTGCTTCGCGCGCTCGAACAGTATTTGGAAAAGCCGGTGGAACGCGCGCCGTACTCAGGCGAGATGGGCGCTATTGGAATAGCGCTGCTGGCAAAAAGGGAAATCGCGGAAAAAGGCTATGCCGCTGGCGCCGGAAGTTCCCGCTTTATCGGTTTTGACGCGCTTGAAACCCTGGAATATACGCAGGAAGCGAATATCCCTTGCCCTTTTTGCTCGAACAATTGCAACCGCGCGCTCGCGCGTTTTTCCAACGGCCAAACATGGGTTACCGGCAATCGCTGCGAGCGCGGACAGGTGATAGGCGATCCGCGCGATCCTGCGGCGCGGGAAGCTGCGAACAAAATTGCCAAGGAAATGAGCGCGGCGCCGGACATGATACGGGAAAGGGAAAAGCTGCTCTTCATGGATTATCCGGTCGAGCCGCTTCTTCCGGAGCGCGTCCTTACGATAGGAATCCCGCGCGTCCTTGATTTTTGGCGAAACATGCCGTTTTGGAAAACATTTTGGGCGGCGCTTGGCTTTAAAACCAAGGTTTCGCGTAAAAGCTCGCGCGAGCTTTACGAAACCGGCCTTCAATACGTCGCGTCCGACACGGTTTGCTTTCCGGCCAAGCTCTCGCACGGCCATGTTCAGGATTTGATCGAAAGCCGCGTTGACAGGATTTTCTTCCCGCAAATCAACCGCCTTCCGCCTGATAATATGGAAGAAATGAGCACCTTTACTTGCCCGGTTCTTAAAGGCTATCCCCTTTCGATTATGCATTCGGACAACCCGGAGGGAAGGCACGGCATTCCTTTTGACGCGCCTATTTTCCACTGGTTTTCAAGGCGCGATCAGGATTTCCAGCTTTGCCGGTGGGTAAACGAAACTTTCGGCATTCCAAAGAACACCGCGCTGGCGGCGATCAGGCAGGGCGAAAAAGCGCAAAAAACATTCAGTAATGAGATGATCGCCCGTGGCAAAAAAATTATCGCCGAGGTTGAACAGAGCGGCGGATTCGCCGTGGTGCTTGCCGGCCGACATTATCAGTACGACGAACATGTAAACCACAACCTTTCGCGCTTTTTTACCAGCGCCGGCGTTCCCGTGCTTACGCTGGACTCGCTTCCCGGCCTTAATAAAATAGATCTGCGCAAGTCGCGCATACAGATCACCAACAACAATCACGCGCGCCTTCTTTCTGGCGCCATTTTCGTGGCCGAGAATCCGGCCTTGGAACTTGTTGACATTTTTAGCTTTGGATGCGGCCACGACGCTTTGTACACGGACGAGATGGCCTACCTTATGAACGAGATTTCCGGCAAGTCGCCCTTGATCCTCAAAATGGACGAAAGCGAAGTTTCCGGCCCCTTGCGCATACGCGTTCGTTCCTTTCTTGAAACCGTGGCGACAAGGCGCAAGTCCAAGGCGCAGGCCGCAAAGGAATTGCGCGATCCCTACCCTGTTAAATACACTAAAGAAGATCGTGGAAAAACTTTGCTTATTCCCAACGCAAGCCGCGCCTTTTGCCTTATCCTTAGCGCTTGCCTTTCCAACGACGGGCACAAAGCCGTGCCTTTGCCGCTGGGCGGATCGCAGGCCGTCGCGATGGGCAAAAAATACGTGCACAACGACATGTGCCTGCCCGCGCAAATCGTGATTGGCGAGACGATTCTTGCGCTTAAAAGCGGAGAATACGATTTAAATAATGTCGCTATAGGCACGGCGAAAGTTCTTTGCGACTGCCGCCTTGCCAACTACCTGCCGCTCGCCCGCAAGGCGCTGGATGAGGCCGGCTTTTCGCAGGTTCCGGTTATCACCACCGATCAAAACGATTCCAAGGACGCGCATCCCGGCCTTAATTTCGGCGCGGCGACTTACGCGAAGGCCGTGTGGGGACTTGTGCAGACCGACGCGCTGGAATTTCTGCGCCGAAAGATTCGCCCCTACGAAAAGCGCAGGGGCGAAACGGACGAGCTGGTAGAAAACGCCTTCGTCGAAATCGCCGCTGGCATCGCCAAGCGCGGAATCCCCGGCTCGTTCAAGCCTTACAAGAAGGCCGTCGAAGCGCTGTGCAAGGTTCCTTACGATCGATCCAGCCTGCGCGAGCCGGTGGTTATTCAAGGCGAGTACCTTTTGGTTTTTCACCCAGGATCGAACCTTAACATTGAACGCTATCTTGAGGATAACGGCATGGAAGTGATCTACCCGCGCATGTCCGGCATTTATCGTCATCTTTTTTTGCAGCACACGATAAGTGAGATCAAGGAATTCAAGGTGCGGCATAAACTGCGCGACAAGGTTTACGCGCAGATCGGCGGTAAGTTCATGGACGAGGCGATAAAGAGCGCCGATAGAATCGCCGCGCGCCATCCATTGTACGAGCGGGATCTAACCCTGCACGAAAAGGCCAAATATTCCGACCACATTATGCACCATTCGATAATGTCAGGCGAGTCGTTTTTAATCGCTGCGGACATCCTTCACTATGCCGAGCGCGGCGTGCGCTGCTTCGTCGTGCTTCAGCCCTTTGGATGTTTGCCAAACCATATCGCCGGGAGGGGAATTATCAAAAAGGTAAAGGAAATTCATCCGGAAATAATGGCGCTGCCCCTTGACTATGATCCGGACTCGAGCTTCGCCAACATCGAAAACCGCCTGCAAATGATGATAATGAATGCGCGCAGTATGAAGAAGGCGGGGTAGGCGCCAGGGCGAGCGGGCTTACCCCTCAAAAGTTATCTCCTGCCGCGATCCCTGTCCCTGTTGCACGATCCTCTCTGCCGGCCTTGAACGCCCTGGCTTTAGCCCTTAAGGAGCAAGCCTAACGATAATTTCCTCGCCTTCGACCAAAAGCGAAAAATCCCTGAGACGTTGAAAAAACAGCGGATCGCCGCGCAGCTGCGCAAGCGTAAAATTGCCGGCCGGCTCGCCGTTAATTTTAGTTATCACGCTTCCCGCCCGCAGGCCAAGCGCTCCGTAGGCAAGGCCGTCAACGATGATGCTTATGATTTCAAGCCCGGCGTCAGTAAATCGCGCGTTAATGATGCCGGGCTCTGGCGCCGCGTCGAGCGGCCCGAACCAATCAAAGGTCCTTTCGCCGGGCGGGACGAGCGAAATGTAGCGCAGTCCCGCGCTGCGCCTTTCCGCAAGCGTTCTGTAGTCAAGCAGGAGATCGAAGTTGGACAAAAAATCCATGCCGACTATTCCCACATGTCGCATGCGTCCACCGTCGCCCCAGCGCGCCGGAACAACCGAGTCGCTCATTATCAATTTATCGCTAAATTCCATGTCCATAAATTTTATCCGGCTTGTCTGAACAAGGTAATAATCCCCGGTTTCCCCTATCGATTCGATTCTCGTCAAATTGCCCGAGCCAGCGCGGTCCGCGACGCTGACAGGAAAAGAGAGCGAAAAACCCATGCCGGTGTCAATCAGTATAAGATATTCTGTGCTGTCAATTGTTATGGGCAAAAAAAGCATCGAGTTCGCGTTCTCCAGCATGGCTAGCGGCAAGCGGGCTGCGCGCGCGAAACGCGCGGGGATTTCATTGTGCAGGACGATCTCGTTTCTTGAAAAAGATAGCTCCAGCCAATAGCCGTCGAAAATGCCATTGCCTAATAGCCCGTCCAACCCTTTCATAAAAGGCTCGATTAGCTCAACGTTTGTAATGAGTGACGAAGGCGTTTTTACCTCAACATCGCCGAAACGAACGCCGCTTATCTCGTAAAATGACGTAAGGACTGTAAGTCCATCAACCGTGGTCGGATACGCTCCCCGGAAAGGCAGCCCTTGAACGGGTACGTCAATAATTGACATCGACGAGCCGCTGTCCCAGAGGTACCGGCCTTCCACGCTGGCGACCGTAGCGTTTAGAATTATTCTGCCGTCTTCGATGACGAATGGTATGACAAGCGCGTCAGCGTCATTCGCCGCGCAGGAAACGCTTGCACAGGAAAGCAAGAGTGCCGAGGCTAGCGAAAAGAGGCAAGCCATTTTTACTAAGTTTTTTCTGTTCATCGAACTCCTCACTGGGCCGATTCTAGCGAATCCAGCGGAAAAAATCAATGGAAAAAATGCGGGGAGTGAAGAACCCCAAAAGGGCCACGCACGTAAATAAGCGCGGGGCGTTACGAGGCCAATCCGCCGAAGGCGGCTTGGCCTCTGAAGTTTTGGCTGAACCAAAACTTCAGAGAACGATGCGCGGGAATACAGGCGGGGACGCTGCAGGGGCAGCGTCCCCGCTCTGGCTAAAGCCTTCGCGCCTTCTTCATCCGCGCGCAGCTTTGCGCAAAGGGCGTAAGCCCGACCGCGGTTTTTTGTAGCCAAGTGTTCCGGAATACTCGGTTTGCTAAATCGCAGCGTTCGGTAATTCCTTGCCGTGCAAGGAATTACCTCAACCTGCATACCGTCATTTGAATATTCCAGAACACTAGCCGTCTTCGGGCGGCGTACATCAATGTTTACACCTCATTATCAAGCCATGCTTCAATATTTTCACTAATACTTAGTATTGATTCATCTAAAGATATGCAAATCCCCTGACAGTCGCCTTGGCAATATTTACGCCCCAGTTTCCTATAACAGCCATACCCAACTGCAATTTTTTCTTGTAAAGATGGCGGAAAATTTTTGATAACATCCGCGCATTTATCTATTTTTTTTGCTCTGACAAATAGGCAATAGCCATTTCTAATAGAATACGAAAACGCCCATACTCTTTTTTGGTATTTTTCACGCGATGACAATTCCTTTTGGCTCTTACTGATTTTCGCATACGAAAAGCTGACATCATCCAATATGCTTAATGTGCAAGTCAACCCTATATCTATATAACGCTGATGCAATTTTACAGCGAATTTTTTAACTTTTTCAGATAATGGATGCAAAAAATCTTTCAACTCATCAAGTATGTCGGTATTTTCTGCCTTCATTAGCCTATAATCGCACCGTAAAAGATTATGGTCGTTCCAATACCTTCTTGTTGTTCGTAGTTCCATATCCGCAAGCGCAAGCGCTTTTAACCCCGTCAGCAAGATAGGGTTATTTGGATAAAACACTTCTAAGGGTTGATTTTTCGAAATATTTAGCGTCTTTAATTTCAAATTAATGCCAGTAAAAATAAAACCGCAGAGAGTTAAAAAACGAAAACATTCAATTTGACTGGAAGCGGAGATTTTAGGGCTTTCTTTTTTTCCGTTTTCATTTATCGAGGCAGTACATAACGGTATTTCATTTATCCGCAATGAATCGCCGCTTTTAGCCAATTTGCCATGATAACCTATGTCAACTAACAGGTTTGTAATATCATGCATAAAAGAATAGTCCGTCATGCCGCTTGGCTTCTTTGGCGGCTTGGCGTATAAATGCCCGTCCGTAATTAAACGATCGCAAAACAAATAAACAAACGATCTAAAGGCAAGTACACCGTTTCGTATGTTTTCCTCGCTTGCAATTTTTTTAAATATGGGTTTTAAGGCATATATTTCAGGTATATTTGCTGGAATCAAATTTCTCTTATATTTGGCTACTTCGCTGATTGGTTTCAGCGTTACTTGATGTGCGCTCATTTTTCCGCTCCTTTTATTTACTTTATTCCCCGTCCCTCATAGCTATAATCATGGCCCATCCTGATGTTCTTGTCAAGTGCAGCGAGAGAACTTTCAGAAAAAAAACGCGGGGGCGTTTCGAGGCCAATCCGCCGAGGGCGGATTGGCCTCGAAGTTTTGGCGTAGCCAAAGCTTCAGGGAATGATGCGCGGAAATAAAGGCGGGGCGTTACGGGGCAGCGTAAGACTTGCTCCGGGCCGAAGGCGGGCCAATGCGCCTACGGCGCATTGGCCTCGGAGTTTTGGCTCCGCCAAAACTCCACGCAGTGGTTGGAGTAAGGCTGCTTCGAGGGGGCTTGCCCCCACCGCAAAAAAAGTCCGCGAGCCGTAACTCTTTGCGCAGCTTTGCGCAAAGGCCCCAAATTTAGTAGCTCTTCTCGATCGTGAAAAAGTGCGTCTTGCAGCTATTCAAATTGATGAAAGAGTAAAAGCGCAGGGCCAGCTCGTTCGGGATGTCGTTTTCCTCGACCCTTTTCGCGTCGGCCATCGTCTCAAAGGTTATCATATCCGCCCAGGTCTCGCCATCGACAACCTGCTGCCACGAGATAAAGCCCTTTTGCTTGGACATGTAACCCTCGTTGAGCTTCTCCGCCGCGAGCAGAAAATCCTGCGCGGAAGCCCCTTTCTTTAGCTTGTAGGAAACAAAAAAAATCACGTTGGCCATAAGGCCCTCCTTTTGTGCCGGGTTCCGTGACGCGCAAAAACCAGGCCATTCTTTTTTAAGGCTTCAAGAAAAGCCTTTCTGTTCATACCGCGATTTCCATAACGCCTCGTTTTGTTTCGGCTTTCAGTTCCCCGCGTTGAACCATTTCGTAAATTTCAAGCAGGTTCGCCTCAAGCTCGCTGATGTCAAACGCCTGCGTCGGATAATCAGGGTATTCATCCAATCGCCCTATGAGGAATTTGCCATCCTCCTGGTAAGTATACTTCAATTATATTTTCAAACCCATCCTTGTTTTAGCATAGTCCTAGAAACATGGGCTGTCAAGGCAGCGAAGCGTATACCGTTTGTCATGCGATGTGCCTCCGTGTGTTTCTTTAAGTTTTATTGGAAAAGCAGAAGTTGACTATTTGTATTTGTAGTCTTGTATATTACACTAATTAAATCATTTGATAAAATATCATCGATTGGAACACTCATTAATTCTTTAGGTTCTAGTTTATAGAGTCCCCCTCCATAAACACGCCCAGACGAAACAAGAGTTTCAGAATCAATACTTTGTAATCTATTATGTAGATTTTCTAAAAATCCACTATTTTGTGCTTCTGCTTTGTGCCAGTTAAATTTTGGATAAAGCATCAAATATACATTAGGCACCGTAGCATTTGTTTTATTAAGGAACAATCTAAAAGGTTCATTTTGCTTTCGCCCCATATATGACATTAAAAAAGGACATTCAGGACGATATTCTTGTTTATACCAAGGAGAACGGGTTCGTATCGTATAATTATCTTTAACCTCATTGTAAATATTATTTAAATACAAAATAAGATTTTTGGGGAGGTTATACAAATCGCTTTCAGAACAAGTGACATTAAGTAAATATCTCTTTTTTGTTCCGTTAATATAACCATTTAATCCGTTTTCAATAACATTTCCCTTAACATATCTTGGGCTTGGAAGGATAGGTAGTAAATAGTTATCTGGAATGTCAAGTTTTTCAATAGCCTCTTCAGTCAATATAAAATGTTTATTTGAACCTGTAGCAATACCTCGTTTAACAACAAAATAATCGCCTAAAGAAACCTTACATTTATTAGTTTTTGTTTGAGAAGAAAAATAGTTTGACCATTTATCGTTAGGGTTAAGGTTTTTATGAAAAATATATTTCTGAACATCAGGTTTATTAATATCATTTCCAGTAGAAAATAAAACAGTATCGGATGAATGTCCTGTTGTATAAAATAAAACAGTAGATGAAACCAATGCATCCGAAAATTGCAATTTCAACGGGTTAAATCTATGTATCCGCAATAATTTTACTTTTGACAAAAGAAAAGTTTTTATCATTATCCCATAATTAACATCTAAAAATTCATTTGGCACAAGCCATACACTAATACCATCCTTTTGTAACCATCGAGCAGAAAGTGCCATAAAATAACCGTATAATCCTGTTAACCCCGAAAAAGATAAATCAAATGCTTTTCTTATACATTCATTTAATTCTTTTTTTGCATTTTTTTCAATATAATGATGACGAACATACGGAGGATTGCTAATAATCATATTAAATTTTTCTTCGTTCTTTTGTGGCGGCATGAAATTTAGGAAATCACCAACAGTATAATCAATTTTTTCATTTTGCCATAATTTTTTTGAAGGAAACGCATAATGTGCATCAATTTCATAACCACAAGCATATACAATATTTTTTTTCTCCAAATTATCAAGTAATGATGAGAAAAAAACGCCTGTTCCAATAGAAGTATCAAGGAACCGTATGTTTTTATTTATGTAAACAAGCGCAGCTCTAACGATGGAATCAGCAAGAGTTTTAGGTGTTGGAAACTGACCAAGACTCTTTCTTTCTTCTTGTGTTTTTTGTGAATCGAGAAGATCCTGTAAATGCTGACGCTCTAATTCTATATTACTGTTTACATCCATAACCAAACCTTAAACAACATAATATTCCAAATCGTCGATAGAATGTTCCCATATCCAATCAATTCCTTCTGCGGCCTCATAGCCTAAATATCCCGAATCAAAATATCCGCATAGAAACAATATAAAATTAATTTTGTCGCCATAAGTACTACGCAATTGTGACATTTTTTGAGCCTCTTCTTTGCGCCTCTTATTTACATTGGCAAAATCACCTGCTGATTTTGCTTCAATAAGCACAGGCCGTTTGTTTTTTGGTTTAATCGCAACATCAACAGGTATATTTATATAACCGATTGCAGTATCCATTTTGACTTGAACATAAAAATGAAAAGCAAATGTACCAGGATTTAGAGTATCAAGAGTTCTTTTCTCACTTCCTGTTAATTGCTTATATCCTTGCTTTTCAAGCCATTTTTTTATAAGATCAAGCTGCCTCTTTTCTTGGGCGTTTCTTATAATTGGATTAGCGATAGATCCGCATAACCTGTCGGCTATAATAGTAGCTGCTCGGTGTGTTTCAGCAACATCTATTGGGGTTGTATTCGATAGCCAAGGAAAAATATCTTTGTCTATTAATTTCAATATAACTGTACAAATCTTTGAAAGTTCGATATCAAGTTGAACAGTAGACATCCTTAATGGTGGTTTTCTATTATTTTCAAATTGTTTTACTAAGTTGGCATTAACTCCTGCAAGTCCTATTAAACGGTCTACAGCGATCGGGGGGCACGTAGACATCCGCAATGTTGACAATATTTCAGGGTTATTTGCCAACAATTGCGGAGTTACATTTTTATAATATTCAGTTTTTGATAGTGTATTTAATACATCATCTGTTGTTTTGAGGCGTGTTCTTCTAAAAGTTTCTGGGGCAAAATTCATAAACCAATCGTTATACATGTCGACTGATTCTTTAATATCCTGCTTCCATTTATGTGGTTTATCAAGATTTATTCCCATAAATCCTCCTTTTAACGCGATGGCAACCAGGCTCGGTAAACGGAAAGGGGATAACAACCACGTCGCCTTTTACAAAGCTGCCCACGCCTCGTCCTCTTCGGGGGCATTCCAATCTTTTGACAAGGCGCTTTCGCTGAGCAGCATGGTTTCAGGTATTTGCGATAGCCTTCGTTGTTTTATCCAAGAGACAAAATCTATTACGTCATCCAGGCAAGCCGCCGGAAGGGTCTCTATTTCCTGTAACAAAACAGCGCGAGCTTCCATTGCTTTCTCCTGTTTCACGGGAACAAAGGCGGGGGCGTTGCGGGGGCAGCGCCCCCGCTCGGGGGGTAGCGCAGAAGCCGCAGGCTTCGGAGCGAGGGGGGCTTGCCCCCCGCCCTCCTCCTCTACCGCCGCCCGCGATCCCGATCCCTGTCGCGCGAGCCGTAACCGCCTCGGCCGCGATCCCGGTCGCCGCGATCTCTGTCGCCACGGTCGCGCTCGCCGGAATCCTCCGCCGGAGCGCCGTCCGGATCGATCGCGTC
>WRAL01000008.1 GCA_009780285.1 Treponema sp. | reverse complement strand
GCCAAATTAAAAAATCTGGGCATCGTGGCGCAGCAGGAAAGGAGAGACAATGAAAGATCTTACTGAACGCCAAAAAAAAGTACTTCTTTTCGTGAAAAACTACATCGAGGAGCATTCTTACTCGCCAAGCATACGCGAGATCGCGCAGCACTTCGACATTACGATGAAGGGCGCGCACGATCATGTCGAGGCGCTCCGGCGGAAAGGCGCCCTTCTCAACGGGAATCTGCCGCGCACGCTTAGCGTGGTCGACGATGACGAGGCCAAGGATCGGGGGGACGAGGACTCGTTTATTGAGATTCCCATCGTGGGAATGGTGGCCGCGGGCCTGCCGATCCTTACCGAGGAAAACACGGAGGGCACGCTCAGGCTCGACCGTTCCATGCTGAAAAAAAACCAGATATATTTCGCCGTGATCGTTCGCGGGGACTCGATGATAGGCGCGGGAATAATGGACGGCGACACGGCCGTGATCGAAAAGCGCAGCGCTGTGGACAACGGCGAAATCGCGGTCGCGGTGATTGACGACGCGGTTACGCTAAAGCGCATTTACAAGGAAAATTCGAGGATCAGGCTGCGGGCTGAAAATCCCGCGTACAAGGATCGTTTTTACATGGACGTGCGCATAGTGGGAAGATTGGCGACAATTATTAGGAACTATTGATGAGCGCCAATAACGCCTACATTTTTCTCGGCCCGGAACTTGGCAAAAAAAACGACGCGATAGACGGCCTGCGGGAAAAAATAGCGAAAAAAGGCGCCGGCGCTCCGGAGGAATTTATTTTCTACGCCGGGGAAACGCAGGCCGGAAAAATCGCCAACGCGATTCAAAACCACAGCCTTTTCGCGCAGGCGCGAATGTTTTTAATAAAAAACGCGGACCAGATCAAAAAGAAGGACGAAATCGCGCTTATCTCTTCCTGCGCCGGGGAGCTTGACGACGACACGACGCTTGTGTTGATTTCCGACGAAATAAGGCTTGCTTCCGGCCTTGACCAATGCTGCCCTCCTAAAAACCGCGTGGTTTATTACGAGATGTTCGAAGGGCAAAAAATCGAATGGGTGCAGTCCTTTTTTAGGCAGCAGGGACGGAGCGTAAGCCGCGCCGGGGTCGAGGCTATTCTTGAATTGGTCGAAAACAATACCGACGCGCTTAGGCGCGAATGCGCGCGCCTTGCGCTTTTTTTGCCAAAGGACAGGCAAGTGGAAGCGCAGGATGTGGAGGAATGGCTTTCGCACAACCGCGAGGAATCGGCTTTTACGCTTTTTTCGCGCATTGCCGCCGCCGACGCGCCCAAGGCCATAGAAACCCTGCGCGCCTTGCTTGCCGCCAAGGAAAGCCCGCAGGGAATACTCGCCGGCCTTGCCTGGTGCTTCAAAAAACTGCGCGACTATATCGCTCTTGCCAAAAACGGCAATGCGGAAAACAGCTTCGAGCTTAAAAAGATAGGGCTTTCATCGCCAAAGGCTAAAAGCGATTACGTGGCCGCATCGAAAATTTACGGCGCGCAGGCCGTGGACTCATGCCTTGCGCTGACGGCCGAGTACGACGCGCTTACCCGCTCTTCCGGCGGCGCGCTTGAGGCTATTCTTATGGACATGTACGTAATAAAAATATTGTCGGCATCTAAAGGCAAGGCTTTTTAGGCCTCGCTATTTTCTTTTAGCATTTCCCACACTTTTCCTGAAACGGCGAATTGGCTTTCGCTAGAGCGCAAAATCGCTATTCCCTGTTCCCTGGCCGCGTCGATCATGCCGCGAGGAACGGGCCGGGAATTGCAGACTATGATCGCCGGTATTTTTTTCATCGCCGCCACGGCGACAGTGTTCCTGTGCGCCTGAATCGTGATAAGCGCGCCGCCCTTCGCGTTGGCCATTACGTCGGAAAGAAGGTCCGAGGCGTATGCGCCGTGGATTTGATTGTCGGGAAAAATATCCTGGCAAATTTCAGCGCCAAGCAGGTCGGCCAGTTCCCCTATGGTCATTCGCGGGGCTTAGCCTGAAAGAACGAACCTGTCGATAATCTCGACAATGCCGTCGTCGTCGTTGGTTCTTTCGCTTACAAAATCGGCGATGGCCTTTATGCGCTCGTCGCCGTTGGCCATCGCGACGCCAATTCCGGCCCAGCGCAGCATGGCCTCGTCGTTCATCGAGTCTCCCACGGCAAGAACCTCCTCGCGCCTGATTCCCAAGAGGCCGGCGACCCTGGCCAGCGCGCTTCCTTTGTCCACTCCGGCCGGCAGCACTTCCAGAAAATACGGCTTGCTCGTAAAGAGCGTGATCTCCTCGCCCAGATAGGCGGCGAAAAGCGCCTGCAACGGGGCCAAGAGCATGGGATCGCCCGGGATCAGCAGCTTGTGACAGCCGCCGGAAACCATGGCGCGGAAATTTTCCACGACGATCTGGCTGAGGCCAGTAAGTTTCTCGTCGTATTCGGTGTATTCGTTGCTCCGGGACACGTACAGAACGCCGGCCTCGTGGATCTGCACCGGAAAGCCCTCCGCGTCGGCCAGATCGAAGGCGACGAGCGCCTGTTTGGGCGGGATTGTAGCCTCGAAGCATGTTTTTCCGGCCAGCGTTTCCTGAATTATCGTTCCGTTGCCGCAAATGACGTAACCAAGCCTGCGGCGCATTCCCAGCGCCCGCGCGTAGGATTCCATCGCGGCGGGAACCCGCCCGGAGGCGAGAACCACCTTCACCCCCGAGTCCTCGGCCTTCTTTATCGCGCTTTTCGCCCGGTAGGAAATGGTCAAATCCGACCTGAGAAGAGTGTCATCAAGATCCACGGCCAAAAGCCTGATCGCTGCCATTCGTCAAACGTAACAAAAATCGGAGCGTGTTTCAAGCTGGGGCCGCGCGGCCTTTGGGATCTAAGGCCCCTGATCCGAGGCCCCTGCGCTCCGCCGCGCGCGGGACCTCGGTCATGGCGCTGCGCGAATGCCCTCGGCGCCCGCGCGCGGCGGAGCGCAGGGCATTCGCGCTGGGCATTGAGAGCTAAAGGCCGCTCTTCTGTAGGAAAACCCACTCTGCGGGGCCTTCGCCCCGCAGAGTGGGTTTAGGTTGTGTGGCTTGTATTTGAGGCCAAAGCGCCTATTGGCGCTTTGGCCCGCAATAGGCTATCATCGGCGCATGGGCATAAACGATCCGGCGCATGTGCGCGGCCAGTATGTGGAAAAAGACGCGCTTTCCGTTAGGGCGAGCCTGCATGCGCAATACAGCGCGAACAAACAGGGCTGGGCCAATTGGGTTTTCCAGCAGTTTGTTTTTAGCGAGGGCGATGCCATTCTGGAAATTGGCTGCGGCACGGGCGCGCTGTGGGCTGGAAGGCTCGCGCCGAAAAACGCTCGCGTTGTTCTTACCGATTTTTCGCCGTTGATGGTGGAGAAGGCGCAAGCGCTGCTTGGCGGGACGGCCGGGTTTTCGTTTAGGACGATGGACATTCAGGAGATTCCCTTTCCGGAAAATAATTTTGACGCGATTATTGCCAATCACATGCTGTACCACGCGCCGGACTTGGATAAGGCGCTAGGCGAGGCAAGCCGGACGCTTAAGGACGGCGGCGCCTTTTACGCGACGACAATCGGCGAAAATAATTTGAAGGAACTTAACGATATGTATCGCGGTTATTCGGATGCCGCGGATTTCGCTTATTCAAAGGGCCTTACATTTAGCTTGGAAAACGGCGGCGACGCGCTGGGAAAATATTTTAGCGAAATAGAGCTAAGGCGCTATGTCGATTGCCTGGAAGTGACAAGCGCGGACGATTTGATGGAATATGTCGCGTCGTACAACGATCTGCCGAAAGCCGTGTTCGATGAGATGCGCGACGAGATTGCCGGGATTGTCAAGGCGCGCGGAATGTTTAGGATAGAAAAGGACGCTGGAATGTTTGTTTGCCGGAAATAGTTTCGGCGCGCGCATGTTCCAAGGGCGCGCCTTTCCGAATATCCGTAAAGCCGTGATATTTAACGATTCAGCTTATGGCCTGCGCCAGGCATAAAATCATCAGCGCCTGCCCGTATGTCATGGGGCGTATGGGAATATTCATGTAGAATTCTTTGTCGTTGCCCACCGGCGTGCCATAGGATACGTTTTCCACGGCGCCGTCATCCGCTATGTAGGCAACGATATTTTCCAGGGCGCCGGCGATAATGTTCCCGTGCGCTTTTTCGCTGAGAATGCCTTGTTTCACCCCCTTCATCATGCCGCAGAGAAAACCGGCGGAGCCGGAGATTTCTATGTAAGAGCTTGCGTCATCGATTACGGTGCGCCAAAGTTTTTTCTCGCCGTCAACGTGGGTTTTAAGGGAGGCGATTTGCGCCAAATATACGCTGGTAAAGTACCTGCGCAAGGCCGGATCAATTTCAAATTCGTCTAAATATTCCAGAATGGCCACCGTATACCAGCAGTTTCCCCTGCCCCAATGCACTTTGCCGTAGTTATGATTTAGGTTAAAATTGAACCCATGATAAAACAGCCCGGCCTTTGCATCGAACAGGTATTGTATGTGAGATAAAAATTGATAGTTTACCTCATTCAGATAATCGGGCCTGGCAAGAATTTTGCCCGCCCGCGCCAGAAACAGCAGAGTCATAAAAACAGTGTCGATAAGAATTTCGCCGTCGTTGGCATTGCCGGTTATCATGTGCTGGAAACAGCCGTTCCCCGTGCGAATGAGACCTTTTTCCTCCATAATCCAGTCCGCCCATTCCTTGATAAGCAGCAGGTAGCTTTCTTTGCCCGTAATCTCGTAAAGGTATGTAAGGGTTAGCATGGGAGAAGTGGTATTTACGTTTTTTTCAAGAATACCCTCGGAGATACGCGCATCGTACCACGACAAAAGAAAGTCAAGAATTTCCTGCCGTTTGCTTATCGTGTAATATTTATAAAGTCCGAAAATTCCCACTCCCTGTGGCCATTCCCAGCAATTTATATCAATAAGGCTGATAGGAAAAACCTCTTTTATGCCATGACTCCTTATGGCCATCATCCTATTTGCCACCAATTTCAGTTTTTCCTCGATTACGCTGCGTTCCATTGTTGCGCTCCCCCTATTCAATGTTTATTTTGCCAACAGTATCAAGAAATTTTGAAAGACTGCCGTGCATGTCGGCATTGCCTAGTTTTATCGCCCAGACATTTTTCGCGCCTTCGCTTATAAATTCCCTCTTTGCGCAAGGCCCTTTTTTAACCAACTCCATGCCATTCTTTGCCATAACGCCAACAAACCCTTGGCCTTTTCTCAATGCCACGATATTATCGGATATGATATGCTCGTCAAATTCCGACAAAGGAACGTAGGCATGAGTATAACCTATTCTATGATTGCCCAAATTGTAGCGTAAAATGGCCGTATCCCCTTCTTGGCTGGCCAAGGGCAAAACGCCGTTTCCTGCCCAAAAGTTGGGCCTGCCCGTTCCGTAGGGATGGCATTCGCCCGGATGATTTACAAATACTTGCGCCGTCTTGCCTAGGGCGCAATGCGCGATATGCTCTTGATAGCCATTTTCAAAAGGCTTAAAGTTTACTGAGGTTGATAAAATTCCATAAGCATCTTTATAAATGTAGGTGCTAACGTGCTTTTCAAAGCCTTGCGCGCTTTGAAAAATCAAGCTATCGCTCGCAGGATTTATGCAACGCGCATATTGCGCAGGCGGCTCGTAACTGCTTATAGCTAGGGGCAAGGCAAAATCAGCCCTACATGCGGTGCCCGTATTGTACAGCATGTGCAAAATGCCGGTTGTTCCTGAGACGAAAGCCCCCTTCAATTCCTTTTCGTAGATTCTGCCCGCGGTTGTCATAAGCGCGCCGTCGTAGGCGCAAGTTGCAAGGCAGCGACAGAGCATATCCATGGCCTTCTTGGATTTTTTGCGCAAATCTTCGTCGCCATGAATGAACAGTATGGCCAGGCCAAGAAAATCCACGGGGATGTATGCAGAGGAATGCCACTCCGTTATAAATTCATCGAAGAAATGCTCAAACCATTCGCCAAGCAGTTTTTCCGCTTTCTTGCGCATGTTTGCGCCCTTGCGCCCGCTTGCCTCGAAAATTTCGTCAGGCAGCAAGCCCCCGGCCAAATACTGGCAAACATGAAACATCAGAGCATGGTTTTCCGAGAAAAACCACATGACATCATCGCCAGGCTCGTCTATCCAGTAACGGTATCCGAGCATAGTTCTGCGAATGGCGGCTTTCAGAGTCGGAGACAGCCGATCCGCATGGGCGATGTATAGGTGCAAAACTATCGCGAAATGAAAATCGGAGCAGTCCATTTTGGCCGCTATGCCTGCAAGCTCGCCGGTTACGATGGCTTGCGCAAGCGACATATCGCCATTCTTATGCAAGATCGCGCAGGCCTTGAAAACATTGTGAATCTCGCTATCGGCCACAAGATCGATCATGTGGGATTTGCGTTTTTCCGCCACAGGCTCGTTAATGTTTTGTAAATTTCCTGAAGCAAATTGCGCCCCAATGATCCTGCCTACAATGATTCCGCAATAATCGCAGCTAACATGGAAACAGTAATATCCTGAATGGATCGACGGAATGCTAAGGCATTGCCGGCCGGGAGCCAGCGAATTGCGCCGAATATCCTGCACTTCACGCTTTGTCAATGTCCCAATCCAATTTGAGGACAGCGCTTCAAGGTCAATGGCGATATTCTTATCAAAGGGGTTTGTAATGCGCAGCCGCCCCGGCTCATCGACATAGACTTCTTTGTCAAAATTAATATCGCTTAGCATGGCTTCGATTTGCGCAAGCTCAGAAGGATCGCCTAGGCCGCCTAGCGGCAGCCTCATCACAAGGCCAGAGTCGTCATCCATGCAGCGCAGACGAAAAAAATAGTCCGTGTCGCGTTCAGCAAGGTCCTCAAGGCAGATCGTTATGTCATTGCCGCCCTTATTAAAGGGTATCTCAAATTCGACCGTCTTTGCAGCGTTCCTTGTGAACGGCGCAAAGTTTATGACAAGCCGCCCGTCCAACCACAAAGTCGCGGCCCCGCAAGTTTCCAATTGGAATTTCATGTTTTGCCTGGCGGAAGAAAACACTTCAACCTTGCTATAGCTGCGCAGATACGTAGGGACAAAATAAAACCCTGATGCCTCCATGCCAATATTGCCGAAAGGAAAATACATTCGCCATTTATACGAGCCAGCCGGATCAGGCAAAACGCCGCGCCTCTTTTCGATAAATTCCTTCCTGCATGGATTTTCATGTATGGCGAAGCCTTTTTTCAGCCATTCGTTCACCTTGCCGCGCAACACCGCTTTTTCAAAGCGCTGCGGCCGCGCGTCCACGTCCGTTACCATGAAGCGGTTGATATAGCCGTTTTCCAGGGGGTATTCAATATAGGCCAACGCGGTTATCCCGAGTGTTGCCCTGCGCGCGAAAAAGGAGCCTCGTTATAAGTGGTTAGGCTAAAGCCTTCTTTTTCGATATGCCTCATTAATTCATCATCCAGCAGCAGGCGATGTTCCCACACTCGCGCTTGCCAACGGGGATTGTCTTCCGCGATGGGAGAGTTTCCCAATGAGGGATGCATGAAGATTTCCGATACTCCTTCAGGCAGGCGGGAAATCGCTTCCCTGTACGCGTTCTTTAGCGTCTCATAACTAGTGAGGGCGGCAAAACCCACCGAGCATGTGGAAATATTATCGATCAGCTTAACGCCCAGAGCATCGGCGTATGCTACAGCCTGCGCATGAGCCGCCTCAAGCGCAGGGGGCACCGATGCCATGCGAAAAATTTCTTTCACTCCTTCCAGGCGCCGGGGAAAACGGAAGGGAAGATCATGGCGAGCGCAAAATTCCAGCGTTTCCTTCATAAAAGAAGGCCCGCCAATGCCATAGACGCTGCGCATGTGGGAATGCGCATGGGTAGGGCGAAACCCTTCGCTCAACATACATTGGTACTGGGCTTCAATCTCAGCCGCCAGTTCCGCTCCTTGCGCCTGCGCGGCGAAGGCTTCGCTTGAGCTATAAAAAAATCCGTTTTCGTCAACCAGCGATCGCGCATTCTCCGCGCCAAGAATCGGGCCCCATTTCCGCGCCCATTCCGAGGTCGTGGTTATGTGCAGCCCCATTCGAATCTTTGGGTTTGCCTTTGCGCGGGCAAGCGCGTCTTTGGCCGAATCGCATGGCGTCATCAAAGTGGCGGAGCTTAAAGCCCCGCCCTCAAAGGCTTCCTCGATAGCCTGATTCGTCGCCCGGCAAACCCCGAAATCATCGGCATTAATTATCAGATACCGCATTGCGCTCCTCCTTTCCACCGGCGTCTTTCTTCATAAACAACGATACGATAAAAGCGATAAGCATAAGGGTAACGGGAATCGCTACCAGCAAGAAGCGCGAGGCGCCGCCTGGATTTGGCCCCGGATTATCGCCGCTCGCAAAGCCGAACAAAATAAAAATAAGGAAAAAAGCCGCGCTTTGAATCAGCCCGCCCAGGCGCGCGGCGAAATTAAGTATGCTTTGAAAAGTCCCTTCGCGCCTTTGCCCATGCCGCTCCCTGTCCTCGTCCAAGAGCAGCGCGACCACGATGTCATTCGTGGTAACTATGCCGCCCAATGCCGCGCCGACAAAGAAACCGCCGATAATCGCCACCGCCAAACTATTTGCAAAATAGAACGGCAAAAAAGACAGCGCCAGCAGCAAAAGGCTAAGGCGCCAAACGGCAAGCAAAGAAAACCTGCGCACCGCCGCCGCCCACGGAAACAGCATAACCGCGGCCGTAACAAAGACCGTTCCAAGAAGCGCGCTGGCGGAAGCGCCGTCAAGCTCCAAGGCATAGGCAATATAGAAAGGAATCGCGGCCAGCAAAATCGCCTGCGCGGCGCCGTACAAAGTGCTTACAGCGGCGACCAGCCAGAATTTCCTGTTGCTCAAAATCTCTTTAATGCTGGGAAGAATCGCCGGAGCCTTGTAGTTCCGGTAATCAGGATCTTCATGAATGCCCGTGGCCATAGTCAAAAGCGCGACAAGGCTGACGGCGCCAAAAACAGCCGCGGTTAAGGGGTAGCCGATCGCGCCCGCGATAACCGGAGTCAGCGCGACCCCCAGAATAGTGGCGGCGAACATCCATGCCTGGCGCATGGAGTTCGCCTTCGCCCGCGCTTCCACCGTGCGAAACAGATCAGGAAGAAGCGCGTTATAGTTAACCTGAATCATGGACATGACGGTTTGCACAAGCAGCATTGTCGCGATGAAATAGGCGATAAAAGCGCCGCCCTCAAGCCGCGAAGGAGGGCTGAAAAAAGCGACAAAGCATATAACAAACACAACCGAAGCGGCCAACAGCCAAGGCTTTCGGCGGCCAAAGCGCGTGCGCGTCCGATCCGAAAGAAAGCCGTATATCGGATTGTCTATCGCGTCCAGGATGGCGTAGATTATGAGCGAGGACGCGTAAATTCGCATGTCAAGCCCCAAAGCGTCCACGTAATAGAACGCCATGAAAGCCGTGAACATGTTAAAAGGCAGCGAGCCGCCGAACATGCCCACGGAGTAGCGCAGGGCCGAGGTTTTTTTCATGAATACTCTCCCTTGGGGCATCGTGAAAGCATGTTCGATTGCCCTTTAGCCTCTCCTCTCCCGGAACCGCCGCAGGCCGAAAGCGCAGCGCAGGCCGGCAGGACAAGAAACCGTTTTTCCACGGCGCGTCTCCTTATAAATTCGCCGCGCGGGATTCGCCTCCCGCGCAAGCAGATTCTACCGGCATTTCAGGCTCAAGAGTTTAATGTTTCGACGAAAAAGCTATATATCCTTGCTGTCCCTGGATTTCGCGTACTGCTTCGGCGTGATGCCGCAATTTTTCTTGAAGACGGATATGAAGTGCGTGTCGCTGGAAAACGAAAGCCTGCGCGCCGCGTCCGCCACGGAATAGCCCTCGTCGAGCAGCGACATGGCCAGCGCGATCTTCCGGCCGGTGATGTATTGGGCCAGCGTGAAGCCCGTCTCCTTCTTGAAATAACGGCTCAGGTAGTACCTGCTTATCGAGAATTTCTCGGCGACGACGTCCAGGTACAGGTTTTTTTCCCCGTTGTCCATAATGTAGCGCTTGATCCGCTTGACGAGTTCCCCCTGGGGCACGGCGCGGCCGAATTCCTTCCCCGGCGCGGCGCCGCGCTCGGGCCGCTCGCGATCCCGCGCCGCGAAAAGATCGTAAATCTCATTGACAAAAACCAGAAGCTCCAATATGGACAGCCTGAACTTGACGGAAGGCCCCTCGGCCCTGCCGCCGCTCGCGGCGTATCGCCCTATTTTCGTAAAAAGGCCGACGCACCTTTCCAGATTCGCGTCCCGCAGATGAATCCTGTGGACAAAATCCTCGCGGCCGTTCTCAAAAAACATGGTGAAGTTATAGCCAAGCGCCTCGGAGACGCCGGCGAAGCACTCGGGATCGAACTGCAGCACGAACCTTTCGTAAGGCCCGTTCTTCTCTCCGGTCGTGCGATGGCGCTCCTGGCTGTTCAGCAGAAACAAGTCCCCCGGTCTCATCTCGTACTTCCTGTCGCCGACCTCCAGCGCGCCGCCCCCGCCGAGAACCAGAAGCAACTCGTGCTGCTTGTGAAGATGGTAATTGCTCATGGACCAATTGCGGGAGCTTCCGTGAAAAAAGTGGAAAGAATCGAATTCCTCGAAAAGAATGTCCTCTTGAGCTTTCACGAGGCGCCACCTCCTCGGAATTTGGCGGGGGAAGTCCCCCGCCGTGGACGCGCAACAGTTCCCCGGCTGCGCTGCTAGTGTTCCGGAATATTCAAATGGCGGTATGCAGGTTGAGGTAATTCCTTGCCTGGCAAGGAATTACCGAACGTTGCGATTTTGCAAACCGAATATTCCGGAACACTAGCGCAGGACTGCCATCCCGCGCTGCCCCGTCAATTCAAGATAGGCCATTTCCGCAAGGCCGAAGTTGGCGTTCTGCGTAAGGCTGCGCGCGTATTCGTCGAAAAGCATGTCCTCGTACATATCGCCGGCGAAGCTTTGCTCGATAAGGCCGGAACGCTGCACCGTGCTTCTCATGCTGTCGACAAGGGTTTTAACCAAAAAGTATTCAAGCTCGGAACACTGTTTGTAAAGCTCGCTTTCGCGATCTATGGTCGCGCCGGGGGGCAGGGGAGCGGCGCGCGACAATTCCGGCGCCGTCTCGAAATGAACCGTCGGTTCATTTCGAGACGCAGGCTCTGAACGAGCCGCTGGCTCAGATGGCGCAGGCGCGGCGTTTCGGTTGGCGGCGCTACGCAGCGCCTCCTCGAAGGACTGCATGTCCACGGCGCTTTTTTCCCGCGCGGCCATATTCCCGCCGATAAGGCTCGGCTGGAGCATATTCGGCGTGCCGGTCATTCCCAGGCTTCGTAAATCCATGCCTTACCCCTTTGCGCTTGCATTAACGCCGCAGCGCCGTGGCCGTTCCCAGCATACTGTCGCTGGTCTGAATGGTCCTTGAATTGAACTCGTAGGCGCGCTGCGCCACGATCAGGTTTACCATTTCCTGCACGACGGCGACGTTGGACATTTCCAAAAACTTTCCGCGCAGGGTGCCCATGCCCTCAAAGCCCGGGACGCCGGGAATGGGATCGCCTGAGGCAGCCGAAACCCTAAAGAGGTTGTCCCCGGCGGCCATAAGTCCTACAGGGTTTGGAAAGCGGTAAAGCTCGATGCGGCCAACCTCGATGGAATCGTTGGGATCGATGTCGGGCACGCGAACGGTAACCCTGCCGTCCTGCGACACGGCGATGCTGTCCGGCAGGAAGCCTTCCGGCATCAGGATGTCCGGCAAAAGCCAATAGCCGTTGCTCGTAACCATGCGCCCGTCCGAATCCACGGCGAAGGCGCCGTTGCGCGTGTAGGCCCAGGAGCCGTCGAACATCTGCACGCGGAAAAAGCCGTCGCCGGCGATCGCGATGTCGGTGGGAACGTCGGTCTGCTGAAGCGAGCCCTGCGAAAAAACCCGCTGGGTCGCCGAAACTCGCGTTCCGTGGCCCATCTGCTCGCCCACCGGCGTAACGGTGTTTTCCGTCGCCGGCGTTCCGGCCACGCGCAGGGTCTGGTAAATCAGGTCCTGAAATTCCACCCGCTGTTTTTTAAAGCCGTGATTGTTCACGTTCGCCAGATTGTTGGAAATAGTATCAACCTGCGCCTGCTGGCCTATCATTCCGGACGCGCCGGTCCACAAACTTCTTACCATTGGTTACCTCTGGCCCACTCTGGCCACTTGATTTATCAGCGTGCCGGCGCTCTGATCGTGCGCCTGAATCACCCGCTGGTTCGCCTCGTAGGCGCGGTTTATTTCTATCATCTGCACCATTTCCAAAACCGGGTCGATGTTCGCCGCTTCCACGAAGCCCTGGATCACCGTCGCTCTCCTTGAGCCCTCGGCGATTTCCGCCGGGCCGGAG
This sequence comes from Treponema sp., assembly GCA_009780285.1. Taxonomy (GTDB): domain Bacteria; phylum Spirochaetota; class Spirochaetia; order Treponematales; family Breznakiellaceae; genus WQXQ01. Next base: position 3,174 of record WRAL01000008.1, on the reverse strand, counting down.
GTGGCGCTTTCCCGCCAGAGGCTGTCGCCCTGTTTTTCAAGGTAGCGGTCAAGCTCGAACTCCACGATGCGCAGGGTGTCAAGGACTACGGTGTCTTCCCAGCGGTTTCCTTCCCTGCTCACGAGCGTTTCCGGGTCGTCGCTGATCGCGGCGTTCACCCAGATCCGGCCCTCCTGATCGACCTTGAAATTATTTTCGGTGATGCGAATCCGGCCGTTCTCGCCCAAAACGGGATAGCCCTCGTTCGTCAGAAGAAAGCCCTCCTTTCCAAGCTGAAAGGCGCCGTTGCGCGTGTAGCGCTCGCCCCAGGGCGTTTCCACGACGAAGAATCCCTTGCCGTTAAGCGCGAAGTCGAAATCGCTGAAGGTTTCCCGCAGCGGCCCCTGCTCGAAGTCGGTGTAAAGCTCGTTAAGCTCGACTCCCGTGCCCAGGCGCCCGACCACCGGCGCGTAATCCGACGAGCCGAAAGGGTTCGCGCGAACCCCGTCGTCCTCCATGCGCCGTACCAAAAGCTCCGGAAAGGCCTTGAACGCGGCCACTTCCTTCTTAAAGCCGTTCGTGTTGACGTTCGCAAGATTGTTCGCAACCGCGTCCATGCGCCATTGCTGGGCCTTCATCCCGCTTGCCGCCGTGTACCAGCCTCTAATCAAAATGCCCCCTAGCGCGGGAAGAAAATCCCGTCAGTTGAATATCGGCCGCCGCGTCGCCGCGGTTTAGGAATTCGTGCGGGAAGAGAAAGGAAGTGGCGGCTTTTCGGGGAAAGTTTTCCGAAAATCGGGCCTATAGACGCATAGTTAAGGAATGGGGATGGGAAACCAGAGCGATGAGGAAAAGCGCCTGCCCAACCCCTGCGGGGGTTAGACAGGCGCCTGCCTGCCTAGAACCTAAAGCCCAAGCCCACGCGGGCGAGCGCTCCGAAGCCGCCGTTGACGTTCGACTGGTCGCCGTTTTCCCTAATGACCTTGGGCGCGAAGCTGTATCGGCCAAGGGCCTGGGCCCTGATAAAAAGGCCGGAGCCTATATCGAAGTCCGCTCCCACGCCGGCCATGATTCTAAACGAGCTAAAGTCGCCCGGCTTGTCGAGCTTATTCCCGTCCGGATCCTCGGTGGATAGCACGAGGCTGTAGCCTACGCCCAGAAGCGGGAAGACCGAGATGTTTCCCGCGCCCAGCTCGAAGGGGAATCTTCCAAGCAGGCCGAAATCCAGCGACATAAACGAGCCTTCCCCGGTCATGGTTATGGGGCCCAGATTAACGGTAGTCCCCGTCGGCCCGAACATAAAGGCCGTCGAAAATTCGACGTATGTGGCGTCCAGGAAGACAAAGCCGCCAAAGCCTGTGTGATAAACGTTCGACGACATCTTTACGCCTTCGAAGTCGACGCTCATTCCGCCTATTCTGCCCATGTCCATGGAGCCTCCCGCTCCAGCGCTCATGCGAATTTCGGCGAAGGCCGCTCCAGAGGCCGTAGCGGCGATAACCAACGCGATCAACACTTTTTTTATCATTTTTTCTCCTTTGCCGACGCATCCGCGCAGGCGATACCAAAAAATAATTATAAGGGCGCTTCAGGTCAAGGAAAAAAGGGGGCCGCGCGCCCGCTGGCCGCAGGGCATTCGCGTCGGGCTTTAGCCCGAGGGCTTTAGCCCGAGGGCTTTAGGAGGAAAGGCCGCGCTTCTATATGAAAAACTTTTTTGGCGGGGATTTATTCCCGGGGAACCATGCAAAACGCGCTTTCGCACCATGTATATGGTATACGCCATTAAAAGAACGACGTATAATGCCATTACAGGAGAGGAGCATGGAAACAGCGACCAAAATGCCGCCCGCGACCCCCGAGGAAATCTGGGCGATCCTGCGCGACGTGTCGAAAAGCCAAAGGGAATTTTCCGAGCAGATGTCCGAGCAGATGAAGGAAAACGAACGTCGCCTCAAGGCCGAAATCGAGCAACGCGAGGCTTACGTGGCGGAACGCGCGGCGGCGGAGCGCAAGCGCGACGAGGAATGGAGCCGTCTTAACTCGAAGCTGGGCGGGATCGAAAACACCTTCGGCGAGATCGTCGAGCATCTAGTGGCGCCGGGCATCGCGGACCGGTTCAACGACCTGGGCTTCAACCTTGCGCTTTCGTCGAAAAACCTTGAGCTAAGGGAAGGCAAGAGAAGAATCGCCGAGATAGACCTTTTTCTTGAAAGCGCGGACAGCATCGTGGCCGTGGAGGTAAAGGCCAAGCCGCACCTGAACGACATGGACAAGCACCAGGCGCGGATCGAAACGCTGCGCGCCTACCGATCCGGGCTTGGCGACAAGCGTCGCATTCTCGGCGCGATAGCCGGGGCGGCGTTCGGCGCGGCGGAAAGGAAGGCGGCCCTCGACGCCGGCTTTTACGTGATCGTCCAGTCCGGCGACACGATGGCGATGGACATACCCGAGGGCTTCAAGCCCAGGGAATGGTAGTCGGGGCCAAAGCGCCGCGCTCCCCGGAGCGCGGCGCTTTGGCCTCGGAAATATAAGCCATGCCTGCGGCCAGTGGGCGCCTTCCGTAGCAAAAACCGCCGGCTTGCTCGAGGGGCCGCTGCGGAGGATGCCCAAACCAAGGTATTGACAATAGCGTTTGTCTCAGGTAGAATACGAATAAGGGATAGGCTCGAACGTAACGCGACGGCGCGCTTTCGTATTCCACCGCTGGCGACGCCTTTACTCGCGTGACGCCGCAAGGAGGAGCCGGGCGCTCCCACGATGCAATTCGATGCGTAAGCTATGCGGGAGACAGGTTTTCTCCGGCAGTAGTATTGACGGCTGGATGGCCGCGCGCAGATCCTCGTAGCGCTTGCTACGGACAACTCAAAACAGAAAGTCAAAAATGATAAGAGCGGACAATCATAAGGAGATTACCACATGAAAAGGGCTTTTAGATTTTTGCGGGCCGCCTTGGCGCTGGCCGCGCTGGGCTTTTTCGCGGCGGCCTGCGACACGGACGGCGTCGCGGTCGAAACTTTCACCGTAACCTATATGACCAACGGCGGCTCCCTCGTGCGCCCCTCGACAGTGCCCAAGGACTCGAGGCTGACCCTTCCGACGCCCCCGACGCGCCCAGGCGACACCTTCGACGCCTGGCACACGACCCCGAGCCTGCACGCCCCCTTCGATATCAACGTGCCCATCACCCGCAACATG